>JBBRXP010000058.1:0-30272 GCA_038238555.1 Chthoniobacterales bacterium
GCTGCGATAGCGTCCAGCTAAAAAATCCTCGAAAACCCAAAGCTCGTCCGCGCTGCAAATTTGTTTGTTTGCAGGGCGCATGAGGATTATGCCCGCGAAGTTGCTTCAAAACCTTCAGTTCCGTGAGACATTTGGGTCGCGACGCTACACTTTCTACCGCCGCGTGTCGCCCTTGAAACGAAACGGCTCGCCGCCGAGGAAGGCGGTGCTGGCGATGGTGGGGCACCAGTATTTTTCGACGTGCCCGATCATGAGCTCGGTGCCTGCGAAGTGGCTCACAAAGGGAGGTTGCGCGGGATTGTACATCGTGTCGGTGAGGTCGCGCATGAGGACGACATTCTTGCCCTGCGCCACCAACTGCCGGATCGCAAATGGGCGGCCGAGCACGCACATATTGAGGTGCACGCCCATGACGATGACGTTCTCGATGCCGCGCTGCTCCATGAGGTAATAGGCTTCCGCCGAATCGGTGATCGCGTCGCCTTCCGCGATCTCGATGGCGGCGTTCTGGCGCGACCACGGATACGGGTCGCCCTGCTTCCATGTGCGCTCGCAATCGCAACCGCCGTCGGTGTCGTCGATTGGCAGCGGCGCTTCGGCGGCGAGGTCGATCTTGCACCAGCGCTGGAGCGGCACGCGCGGCTCCACCGGCGGCGCAGCTTGCGCGAGCTTGCGCTGCGGCGTGTCCTTGTAGTAGCCCATGGTGCCGCTCGGGCAGTGGATGATGAAGACGCCGCGGGCGCGCGCGGCCTTCACCACCTGGTTCATGCGCGGCGCCATCTCGGCCACGCGCGCCGCGGCGTTGGGGCAGGTGTGCGTGTCCCACATGTCGCAGAGGACGATGGCGGTCCTGGCCGAATCCCAAGACAATGTCTTCTCGATGACCCTCGCGCTCTCCGGGCGCGAGCGGGCGGGAAGGGAGAGGGTGTCGGCGGCGGCGCGAGTAACAAGGAGGATGCAAAGGAGGGAAAGGCGGATGCTCATGGCGACATGGTATGCGCCGCAACGGCGATTGGAAAGGGGCGATGCTTGACGCGAGAGGGTCGGCAGTCAATGTTTCGGAAACGAAACATTATGACCGGACCGCGCCACAAAGAACGCCATGCCTTCGCCGCACCTCCGAAGGCCTCGGACGATCTCGTCTGGTTGCTTGGGCGTGCTTACCTCAATTACGTCCTCGTCTTGCAGGAACAGCTCGCGGCGAGCGGGCTGGCGGAGACGATCCGGCCGGGCATGGGACACTTGCTCTTCGCGCTCTTCGCGGAAGACGGCTTGACGCTACGCGATCTCACGGCGCGTACGGGCCTGGCGCCGTCGTCGGTCACGGAGATGGTGCAGCGGATGGAACGCGCAGGGCTGCTGGCGCGCGTGCGCGATGCGGCAGACGGTCGCGCGGTGCGGATCAGCCTCACCCGCGCGGCGCGACGCCTCGAGCCGCGCTGCCGCGCGCTGGCGGACCGGCTCCGGGGCATCCTCGAAGATGGATTCCGCGCCGCCGATGCGCGGCGATTGCGCGCCGACCTTTCGCGCGTGATTCGTAATTTGCACGAACACCTCAAGCCTTCCGACGCCGCATGAAATCGAGTCTCTTGTTGATCCTCGCCACCTTGCTCGCGCCGGCGCTCACCGCGCGGGGGCAGGGAAACATGGCGCCGCTCATCGGCGACGTGCCGGATCAAGTCATCGCGCAGAACACGAGCACAGCCACGAACTACTTCCTCATCGGCGACGCCGAGACTGCGTTCAATATGCTGAGCGTGACCGCCACGTCGGGGAACACCGCGCTCATACCGCAAGCGCCCGCCAATCTCACGCTCGGCGGCGGCCTTTCCCAACGCACCATCCGCGTCACGCCTGCCGCGGGTCAGACCGGGAGTGCCGTCATCACATTGAGCGTGTCCGACGGCGCGGCCAGTTCCAGCAGCACATTCACGGTCACCGTGACGGCGCCCAATACTCCGCCCACGCTCACGGGCCTGCCGGGCTATCAGCTCGTGGCGCCTGGCGAGATGCCCGCCGCCGTGTCTTTCACGGTTGGCGATGCGGAGACCGCCCCCGGCTCGCTGGTGGTCACGGCTTCGTCGTCCAAAGTGAGCCTCGTGCCCAACGCGAACCTTTCCCTCGGCGGCGGCGGCGCGAGTCGCACGGTGCGCGTCACGCCCGTGGCCGGGCAGCGCGGCACGGCGGTCATCAAAGTGAAAGCCACCGACGCGCTCGGCGCGTTCACGCAGGCGGAGTTTATCTTCAGTGTGTTCGACGCGGATTCCACCAACAACGCCATCCCCCAGCCGCGCGGCATCTACGCGCTCGACAGCGCGGCGGGCACGATCATCGGCGGCGTGTCGATGCGCGACTCCAACGTGCGCAATGTACCCTTCGTGGATGGCTACGTGTTGCGCACCGCGTGGGATACTCTTGAACCCAGTGACGGCGTCTTCAGCTTCACGATCATCGACAACATTTTCACGAAGCTGCCTGCAACCCAAAAGCTTTCGCTCATTGTCTTCGGCAGTCCCGCGGCGTGGCTTACGGCGCTGCCGGGTGTCACCACTTGGACGGCGGGCAACCCCTCCGTCACCGCGCCGCGGCCATGGGATGCCATCGCGCAGGAACGTTTCCGCCTGCTCATCGCCGCTCTCGCGGCCCACACGGTGGGCGGCACGCCGCTGCGCGAGCATCCGCGGATCGCGGCCGTGAATTTCACGCCGCCGGGCCTCAAGAACGGCATCCGCGAGCCCGACGAAATTCGCATCCGCGACATGCCGGGCTATACGCGCCCGATCTTTCAGAACGCCATGCTCGCGCAACTGCGCAACGTGGCCGGCAATTTCTCCGGCGTGCCTGTGCACACCGGTTTCTGGACTTACTTGGATAATCAGGACGCCAACTTCGGGGGAGTAACTCCGTGGGAGCAACTCCGCCAGGCCATCCTCGCCGAGTTCAACGGCCTGGTTCGCAAACGCATCGGCTTCTGGGAGGAAAACCTCGCCGCCAGCCGATCCGCCGCGCAGGCCGATCCGTGGACCGGGCATCCGACGACGGGCTTTACCGCGCCGCTTTTTCTTTCGCAAGACAACGCCTACGTCGGTTACCAGACGCTTGGTCCGTGGTCGCGGCCATTCAATGCCGGCACTGTGGATAACATCCTCAACGGCTCGCCGGAGGACGGCATGGATTACGGCTTCAATTCTTACCAATGCCGATACTACGAGCACTACGGAGCCGACATCGACTTCCCCGGTTACACCTTGGAATTCCAACGCTGGCATGATTTTCTCGCCGCATTGCCCGGTGTTACTCCGCCCTTGGAAACATGGATCGCAGCCCGGTTTACGCCTGCGGAACAGACTGACCCGGCCGTCAGCGGTCTAACCTCCGACCCCGATAAAGACGGCGCGGTGAACTTACTCGAATACGCGTTTAACTTGAATCCTAAAAAGGCGGATGGAGCAAACCTTCTCTCACCAGCCGTGGTGCACGATCTTATGGACGGGCGAGACTATCTTACCGTTACTTACACCCGCCGGAAGCCGCCGCGCGACATTACTTATCACCTTGAGGCTTCCGATCCGCTCATGACTTGGAACGAAGGCGCCGCATTCACAAAGGAGACGCAAGTTACCGACGATGGCAACGGTCTTACCGACACAGTAACCGCGCGCGCCCTTGCGCCCATTGCAGCGGGCGCGCGGCAATTCTTGCGCTTGCGCGTGACCCAGCCATAGAAATGGGTTTTCTGAAATGGAGGACAACAAAAGCGCGGAAGACCAGGGAGAGGCGACACTCTTGTCGCCACGAGCCGCGGGGCAGCTCCAGAAGGCGTTCGACAAGAGCACGCGCACTGTTTGTGGGCGCGACTTCGTCGCGAAGGCGACAAGAGTGTCGCCTCTCGTTGGAATCATTTAACGTCAAACCTCAAACCCATCCCGATAACATGCTATCCACCCTTTTTTTGCCGACGATAACTACCCGAGCCAGGCGCGATCTGTGGCAGATAGCCATTACTTGCTGCCGCCCCGCGCTGGTGATGCTCTTCGCCTCTTGCCTGGCGACCGGCCCCTCACGCGCGGCGGATACGCAGGTTACTTATCCCGAAGTGTCTGAAAAAGACTGTCCGGCGGAAGTGATTTCCATCGCGGGCAAGGATGGCAATCAAGTAACTGCGGTAGTCCGCAAGCCGCCTGGCAAAGGGCCTTTTCCGGCCATCGTATTTCTGCACGGTGGATTGGTCCCGCGCCCGCTGGAGAACTTAAAGAAGGAGGCACTTACTCAACCATTACAAACGCGGTTTCTAGCCGCTGGTTTTGTCACGATTAGCGCCACCTTTCGCAGCCGGGAACGCGACCCGCAAACACGCGATGCCCTGGAGGACTGTCTGTCCATGATCGACCATGTTAAGAAAATTCCAGTGGTCGATCCCAAGAGTGTGGTCGTGATGGGCGGCAGCGGCGGGGGAAGCCTGGCGCTTGAAATTGCGGGTGAAACCAGCGTTTGCGCGGTGGCCGCGGGAGAGCCGGCGAGCGTGCTCTTAACGGGGATGATGACCGCGGGCATGAAGCAGCAGACAGCGGCATTTCAAAATATGATGGCCGATCCGAAAAGCTATTACACGCCGGAGCTGCAGAAGTTTACCCGCGAGAAGATCGCCCGCGTGCGTTGCCCGATCTTTATCGGTCACGGGGATAAGCATCCGATCAATAAGATCAACGATGAGATCGTTATCCCGGAACTCCGAGCGGCGGGGAAACAAGTGGAAGTCATCGCCTATCCCGGCCAGCGCCACGGGTTCTATAACGGCAATGGCGATCCCGAGGCGGGCGACAAGTTTTTCCACGACGCGCACTCCTTCTTCACACGGCATCTGCTCACGCAACCCACGCCGCTGGAGGAGTCGCTGGTGAAGCAAGCACCCACGCGAACGGCAAGGGGCCGATAGACCCCAAGGAGGGGCGCCCCTCCTTGAGGCAACTCGCATGGATACTCGACACACCGCCGGGCGCCGGTTAAGGAACTCTTTCCAACCCCAACCTAAATGATGACGAAAGTAACATACCCATTCACAGTCGCCGCCGTTCTGGTCGCGCTTTTCTGCGCCAGCGCCGCGCCGGCAGTAACACCGGAGCGGCTTCAGCAATACCTCAAGACTTACCCCGAAGCCGACACTAATAAGGATGGCAAACTATCCGAGGAAGAGGCGCGCGCCTATTACCGCACCCTGCGGCGGGCCAAACCCGCGCCCGATGCGGCGAAACCCACTGCGGACACAACAGCGTCCGGCACGGCGCCCACCTTTGCCAACGCAGCCTATGGGCCGGATGAGCGCAATGTGCTCGATTTCTGGAAGGCCAAGTCGGACCGGCCCACGCCAGTGGTTGTCTTCATTCACGGCGGCGGTTTTCGCGCGGGCGATAAGTCCATGGCGAGTCGCGCGGGATTGCTCCAGCAGTGTCTCGATGCCGGGGTCTCTTATGCCGCGATCAATTACCGTTATCGCACCACGGCTCCCATCCAGGACGTGCTGCGCGACTGCGCGCGGGCCATCCAGTTTCTCCGCTCGAAGGCCACTGAATGGAACATTGATAAGTCGCGCATCGCATCCCATGGCGGCTCGGCCGGCGCGGGCACTTCGCTGTGGCTGGCTTTTCACGACGACCTCGCCGATCCGCAAAGCGCCGATCCTGTGCTGCGCGAATCTTCGCGGCTGGCGTGCGCTGGGTCTGCCTCGGGTCAATTTTCCTACGACATCCTGAAATGGACGGACGCCTTTGGCGAGGAGACCGTGCGCCGCTTTGGAAAGGAGGACGATGCGCCCGGCTTCTACGGACTCAAGAGCGACGAGGAGTTGCGCGGGCCGCTCGGTGCGAAGCTGCGCGCGGATTGCGACATGCTCGGACTTATTACCCGCGACGATCCGCCGGTCTTTCTCTCGGCATCCAGAGCCGGCGGCGAGATCACCGATCGCGGCGCATATCTTCATCATCCCAAACATTCCCAACTCATCTACGACCGGTGCCGCGAGCTGGGTGTGACCGCGATAGCCGACCTCCCTGGGCTCGGAATCAAGCCCGCGCCAGGCGAACCGAACAATCTGCGCGATTTCTTTTTCCTGCACCTGAAAGTAAAGAATACAGCGCCGCCAAGAGCGGAGAAGTAACTCCGGCATGAACGCCGCAACCTTCGCCCGCAAATAACGTTTTCCTCTTCCTATGTTACTCCGCTTTATCCTCTCCCTGTTTCTTGCCACCACCCTGCTGGCGCAGCGCCCGCTGCCGGATGCCATCGATGCAAAGCGCGATCTGCCTTACGCGGGCACCGATAACCCGCGACAAAAGCTCGATCTTTTTCTCCCCAAAAAGCGAGAAAATGAAAAGCCGCTGCCCGTCATCGTCTTCATCCATGGCGGCGGTTGGAGGAAAGGGGATAAGTCGATGGGACTCACCTTTGTTTCCCACTTTGTCGAAAGCGGACGTTACGCCGGCGTGTCGGTGGCTTATCGGCTCAGCGATGAGGCGCAATGGCCGGCGCAGATTTATGATTGCAAGGCGGCGATCCGCTGGGTGCGCGGCCATGCGAAAGAATACGGGCTCGACCCCGCGCACATCGGCGTGTGGGGCCCTTCGGCGGGCGGGCATCTCGTCTCGCTGCTTGGCACCAGCGGCGGCGTGTCGGAACTCGAGGGCGACCTCGGTCCGAATACCGCGGAAAGCAGTCGCGTGAATTGCGTCGTGAATCTTTTTGGCCCGGAAGACTTCATCACCATCGTGAAACCCGGCGCGAACGGACGCGATCCCGACACAGCCAGCGGCGCCATCACCGGGCTGCTCGGCGGTTTGGTAAAAGACAAACCCGACGCCGCGCGCTCGGCTTCCCCCGTCACGCACATTACCTCCGACGATCCGCCCTTCCTTACCGCGCACGGCACCAAAGATCCGCTCGTGCCCTACGCGCAAGCCCTCGAGCTCGATGCCGCGCTCAGGAAAGCGGGCGTGCCTTCATTGGTCATGGAGATGACTGGCGGCGGCCACGGCTTTCGCAGTCACGAACTCGATGGCCGCATCGAGCAATTCTTCGACCTGCATCTTCGCGGTGTGAAAAGCGAGATCGCCACCACGCCCATCGCCGTGGAGGCCGCAGGTAAGTAGGCAGCTTTCGGCTGCGAGCGTTTACCGCGGCTTGTCCGAAAAGCTCGACGCCGCGCTATTCTCCCGAGCACGCCGGCTCGGCAACTCCCTCTCCCATGAACTTCCGCGACTGCTTTCCACGCGCCGCTCTCGGCCTGCTCTTCCTGTGCGTTACCGCGCTGCCGGCCGCCGGCGCGCCCAAGCCAAACGTCCTCATCTTTTACGTCGATGACATGGGTTGGGCGCAACCCGGATGTTATGGCGGAAAGCTGGCGCCCACGCCGCACATGGACGCCTTGGCCGCCGGTGGCATGCGCTTTACCGATGGCTATGTCTCCGCCTGCATCTGCGCGCCCAGTCGCGTTGGCTTGATGACGGGTCGTTACCAGGCCCACTCCGGCCACGACGCCAATACTACGCGGCCCGGCACCGAGCTCGTTCTTACCGAGACCACCTTTGCCCAACGCATGAAGGCGGCGGGTTACTCCACTGGCATCGTGGGTAAGTGGCATCTCGGCGCCACCAAGCCCGAGTATCTGCCGGTGTCGCGCGGCTTCGATGTCTCCGTGGGCAGCGTGGGTAATCTCGGCGAAGGCAAAGGCCCCGCGTTTTATCGTGGAACGGAGTTACTCGATAACCTGCCCGGCGCGCCAGTTACTTCGCCTGTCTATGCGCGCGAGGCGTGCAGCTTCATCGAAAGCCACAAGGATCAGCCGTGGTTTCTTTACCTTCCCTTTAATGCTGTCCACTCGCCGCACGTTGCTTCCGAGCCGTGGTTGAAGAAGTTCGCGCAACTTCCAAAGCACGACCAGCAATACGCCGCGCTCGCCGCCGAGGTGGACGAAGCCATCGGCACCGTGATGGCCAGACTGCGCGCGCTGAAGCTGGAGGAAAATACCCTCATCTTCCTGATTAGCGATAACGGCGGCGCAGCGCCGCAAGCGGAGATGGGCGGCTTGCGCGGGCGCAAATGGTTTGTGTGGGAAGGCGGCATCCGCGTCTCCTGGATCGTGCAATGGAAAGGCCACATCCCCGCGGGCAAAGTCAGCAAAGAACCCGTCGTTCAGTTGGACGTCCTTCCCACCGCGCTCGCAGCCGCCGGCGCGGAAGTCGATCCGCAGTGGAAGCTCGATGGCGTGAACTTACTCCCGCTTCTGGAAGGCAAGGCCGACAAGCTCGACCGCGGTGCACTCTACTGGCGTTTCGGCGTGCAATACGCCGTGCGCCAGGGCGACTGGAAACTC
The DNA here is from genome assembly GCA_038238555.1 of Chthoniobacterales bacterium. GTDB lineage: Bacteria > Verrucomicrobiota > Verrucomicrobiia > Chthoniobacterales > Chthoniobacteraceae > JANNXQ01. Next base: position 8,366 of record JBBRXP010000058.1, read on the forward strand.
GTGAAAGCCTCCAAAGACATGACACCCATGCTCGTCAATCTCGTCACAGATCGCGCCGAGAAAAACGATCTCACCGCAAAGGAACCCGAGAAAGCAAAACAACTCCAGGCTCTCTGGGACCAGTGGAACTCCGGCATGCAACCACCGCGCTGGGAAGACCGCCGGTGGGACGGCGAGGAGGATCGCTTAAAGCTCGGAAAGAAAGAGAAACGAAAGACCGCCAAAGAGGACGATAACTAACATGCGAATGCGCAGTCGTAGCTGCGACGCCCTCGTCGCAGGAAGTGCCCGCGCCGCCCGCGCCGCTTCGTTCATGGGTTTCTTTTTCGCGCTGCTTTCCATCCTGTGCAGCCCCGCTTCCGCCGCGGAGCCGGGCAAGCCCAACATCCTTCTCATCCTCGCCGACGATCTCGGATGGGCCGACCTCGGCTGTTACGGCGCCGACCTCCACGAGACGCCGCACCTCGACCGGCTCGCTGCCCAGAGCGTGCGCTTTACCCATGCCTGCGCCATGTCGGTTTGTTCGCCAAGCCGTGCTACGCTGCTCACGGGTCGCCACGCCGCGCGCGTCCACATTACCATCTGGGCGGAGGGTTCGCTCGACGGACCAAAGAACCGCCAGTTACTTCAAGCCGACTCTCTGCACGATCTGCCGCATACCGAAATCACACTCGCCAGGCACCTGCAAACCGCCGGTTATCTTACCGCGCTCGTAGGTAAGTGGCATCTCGGTGGCGCGAGTTACTTTCCGGAGACGCACGGCTTCGATGTGAACATCGGCGGCACCCATTGGGGCGCGCCAGAGACTTACTTTTGGCCTTACAGCGGGGACGGTTACTACCACGATGGCTTTCGTTATGTGCCGCATCTGGAGTTTGGAAAACCGGGTGAGTATCTTACCGACCGTCTAACGGATGAGGCGATGCGGGTGATGGATCGTGCGGATGGGAAACCGTTCTTTCTCTACCTCGCGCACCATGCCGTGCACACACCCATGGAGGCGAAACCGGACGACGTGAAACATTTCCAGGAAAAACTCCAGCCCGGCATGAAGCACCAAAACGTCGTCTATGCCGCCATGCTCAAGAACCTCGACGATAACGTGGGCCGCATTCTCGCGCATCTCGAGGAGCGCGGGTTGGATAAGAACACCCTCGTCATCTTCGCGAGCGATAACGGAGGTTTCATCGGCCAGGATAAGTCCAGAACTCAGGCGACTCCGGTAACTAATAACACTCCGCTCCGCTCCGGCAAAGGCGCGCTGTATGAAGGCGGCATCCGCGTGCCACTGATGATACGCTGGCCCGGAGTAACCTCCAAAGCCGCCGTGTGCGATGAACCAGTGATCCTAACCGACCTCTTTCAAACGTGCATGAGCGCCGCCGACGTGCCGCCCCCCGCCAATGCGACCGACGGCATGGATCTAGCCCCGCTGTTGAAGAATCCCGCGGCGTCGCTAGGTCGCGACGCGCTTTACTTCCACTACCCCCATTACTACGGCACGACCACGCCAGTGAGCGCGATCCGAACGCGCGATTGGAAGCTGCTCGAGTATTTCGAGGATAACCATGTCGAGCTTTACAACCTCCGAGACGATCCATCCGAGCACGATAACCTCGCGCCGCAGAAGCCCGACAAAGCCGCGGAGTTACTCCAGCGACTCCACGCCTGGCGCGAGTCGGTGGGCGCGGCAATGCCGAAACCGAACCCCGATTTCAAAGCCAAAAAGTAACTTATCGTCCCGACAATGTTTATGAAATTCCGCTTCATTCTTTCTTCGTCCTGCTTCCTGTTTTCCCTCCCGCTAATTGCGCCTGCGGCGGAAAAGCTCAACGTGCTATTTATTGCCACCGATGACTGGCGCGTCGAGATGGGTTGTTACGGCACGCCGCAAATCAAGACTCCGGCCGTGGACAAGCTCGCCGGCAGCGGAGTGCGCTTTGATCGCGCCTACTGCCAGTTCCCACTCTGCAATCCTTCGCGCACGTCGATGCTCACGGGACGTTACCCCACGACGACGGGCGTGATGGATAACACCATTGCTTTCCGCGACGCGCATCCCGATTGGGTAACACTGCCGCAGCATTTCAAGAACAACGGCTACGTTAGCGCGCGCACTGGTAAGATATTCCACGGCAGCATCGACGATCCGCAGGCATGGAGCGAAGTGGCCGAAGCCAAAGTGCCTCCCGGCCGCGGCATCAAGCCCGCGCCGGGCGCCGCGCAGCAACCGGCGAAACAAGCAGGCAAGAAGAAACAAGGCCAGGATCCCGTGCAGTCCGATCGCATCGTTGTGCTCGATGGCGACGGTGAAGATGGCGTGGACTATTACACCGCGCTCAAGGGCATCGAGCTCATCGAGAAACATAAGGACGAGCCTTTCTTCGTCGCCGTCGGCTTCCTCAAGCCGCATAGCCCGCCCACCGCGCCGAAGAGATTCTTCGACATGTATGACCCCAAGAAGATCGAGTTACCTCCCGACTTCGCAGCGAAACCGGCGGCGCCTCCGGGATTCCCCGCCGCCAGCATCCCCGCGCGCAATAGCGATCTCTTCATCGACCGCGATGCTTCGCCCGACGAAGCTCGCGAAGTTATCCGTGCCTATCATGCCTCCGCGTCGTGGACGGATTGGAATGTGGGCCGCGTGCTCGACGCGCTCGATCGGCTCAAGCTTGCGGATAAGACCATCGTCGTCTTCTTCGGCGATCACGGCTACCACCTCGGCGAAAAGGGTAAGTGGTCGAAACATGGTTCACTTTATGAAGTCGGCGCGCGCGTGCCTTTCATCGTCCGCCTACCCGGCGCCGCCGGTAACGGCCAGGCGTGCGAACGGACGGTGGGATTTATCGACGTGTATCCCACCCTCGCCGAACTCTGCGGCCTGCCGCCGGCGCAGGGTCTAGAGGGTCACAGCTTCGCGCCGTTGCTCAAGAATCCGCACGCGCCATGGAGCCATCCCGCATTTACCGTCTCGAAAGCCGGCGGCGCCAAAGGCAAGGCCGTGCGCACGGAACGCTGGCGTTACGCCGAATACGAAGGCAGCGGCGGAGGCGCGATGCTCTTCGACCACGATAACGATCCGCACGAAATGAAGAATCTCGCCGCCGACCCGAAGTTCGCCAGGACAGTAGAGGAAATGAAAGCGCTGCTGACGCAATTGCCCTCCGCGAAATGAGCATCCAACCTTTAGTTTTCACGGTCGCCTTACGGAGCCGGGAAACACTGCGCGTGAGCATGGCGCAACCTTGGAGTGCGGTGGCAAGCGAAGCGCGACACCGCCTTTGGAATGCACGGGCGAAGGCGGTGGGGAGGGACACTCTCCGTCGTGTCCCTCCAAGGTCAGTTCATTAAGTAACCCGATTTTTCCTCATGAACATTACCCGCAAAACCCTCCTCAGCTTAGCTCTGGCGCTCCTCGTAGGCGCCGGCGATCGCGCACTCGCCGCGCGCAAACCCAACATCGTTTACATCCTCGCCGATGACTTGGGGTGGACCGACACGGCCACTTACGGCAGCAAATACTACGAGACGCCGAACATCGACCGGCTCGCGACGCAGGGCTTGAAGTTGACGCGCTATCACAACTGTCAAAACTGCCAGCCCACGCGCGCCGCGCTCATGACTGGCCAGTATGGACCGCGCACTGGCGTCTATACAGTCGGAGGCATCGGCCGCTTCGAGTGGGAAGGCCGGCCCTTGCGCCCCGTGGATAATGTAACGGAACTGCCTCTCGACCGGGTAACCATCGCACAGCAACTCAAAGCCGCCGGTTATGCCACCGCGATGTTTGGAAAGTGGCATCTGGGTAACGAAGGCGAGCATCACCCAGCTAAGCGCGGCTTCGATGAGGCGATCGTCTCGATGGGTAAGCACTTCGATTTTGTTACCAGTCCTAAGGTGGATTATCCGAAAGGCCAGTATCTCGCCGATTTCCTTACCGACAAGGCGGTGGACTTTATCCAACGACACAAGGAGGTGCCTTTCTATCTCTATCTCCCGCACTTTGCCGTCCACTCGCCGCACAATGCGAAACCGGAACTGATCGATAGGTTCAAACCGAAACCTCCGGTGGCTGGGCACAACAACCCGACTTATGCCGCCATGATCGCCAGCGTGGATGAAAGCGTGGGTCGCGTGATGAAGGCGCTCGACGAATTCGGTCTTGCGGATAACACAGTGCTGATCTTCTCCAGCGATAATGGCGGTGTCGGCGGTTACGAACGCGAGGGCATTAAGGGCGGTGGCAGCATCACCGACAACACCCCGCTCCGCAGCGGCAAAGGCAGCCTTTATGAAGGCGGCATTCGCGATCCTTTCATCGTCCGATGGCCAGGAGTAACCAAGCCCGGCTCGACGTGCGACGTGCCAACCATTCACGTGGATGTCTTCCCCACACTCCTCGAGATCGCCGGCGCGCCCAAGCCGCAGCAAGTGCTCGACGGCGAAAGCATGGTGGCGCTCTTCCGCGATCCGGGCGCGTCGCTCCAGCGCGAGGCCATCTATCAGCACTTTCCCGGCTATCTCGGCGCCGGCGGCGGCACGTGGCGCACGACGCCCGTTGCTCTTATCGAGGTCGGCGATTGGAAGCTCATGGAGTTCATGGAGGATAAGCGGGCTGAACTCTATAACTTAAAAGCCGACATCGGTGAGCAACACAATCTCGCCGCGGCCAATCCCGAAAAAGCGAAGGAGCTTCTCGATAAGTTGCACTCATGGCAGCAGGCCATCAAGGCTCCCATGCCCACGCCGAACACCCCGAAAGCCACCACTGCCACGCCGCAAAAGAAAAAGAGCGGCAAGGCGAAAGAGTAAGCGCCGATTACCCATCGATGAACACACTATGAAAAAATGCCCAAGCAGTAACCAGCGGCACCTGCCTCGCGGCGAGGGCGCCGCGGGCACTTCCTGCGACGAAGGCGTCGCAGCTACTACGCCGCTCGTGTTTCGATTTTTAACTGCATCGATGCGGCTAAGTATCCTCTCGATCCTGTTGTGCCTCGCAACTACACCGGCTCGCGCTGCAACGCAGCTCAAGCCTAACATCCTCTTCATCATCTTTGACGACTGGAACGGCAGCACGCACGCCGGAGCTTACGGATGCGACTGGGTGAAGACTCCGAATTTCGACCGCGTCGCCCGCGAAGGTGTGTTATTCAAGAATGCCTTTACCTCGAACCCGAAGTGCAGCCCATGTCGCGCTACCATCCTGACCGGCCGCAACACATGGCAGCTCAAGGAAGCGGTCTCGCACGGCGGTTACTTTCCGGCGGGCTTCGAGGTGTATCCTGACTTACTCGAAAAATCGGGTTACACCATCGGACTTACCGGCAAAGGCTGGGGGCCGGGCGATTTCAAGACACTCGCCAAACGCACGCGCAACCCTGCCGGACCGAGCTTTGATCAGTTGACGCAGAAGGTGATCGCCTCCGGCATCACTCCCAACGATTACCCAGGTAACTTCGAGGCCTTTCTCAAGCAGCGCGAGAAAGGCAAGCCGTTCTGTTTTTGGATGGGTTTCCACGAGCCGCACCGCGCCTACGAGTGGAACTCCGGTGTGCGCCTCGGTAAGAAACTCGAAGACGTAAAGGTGCCCGCATTCCTTCCAGACACAGAGATCGTGCGCCGCGACTTACTCGATTATGCGGTGGAGGTCGAATGGGGCGACACCCAGATCGGCCGCGCGCTGCAATCTTTGGAAGCCGCGGGCGAACTCGATAACACCCTCGTGATCGTTACTTCCGACCACGGCATGCCATTCCCGTATGTGAAAGGGCAAATCCATGAAGATGCTTTTCATCTGCCGCTCGCGATGCGCTGGGGCAAGGGCATCAAGGCCGGCCGCGTGGTGGAGGATTTCGTCAACGTGCGCGACTTGGCGCCGACTTACATGGAACTCGCCGGCCTGGAGCCGCACCCCCAGATGACCGGCAAGAGTCTTGTGAACATCCTGCGTTCCGAGGCATCCGGTTGGATCGAAGGCCGCGACACCATGCTCGCGGGCAAGGAACGCCACGACATCGGCCGGCCCAACGATCTCGGTTATCCCGTGCGCGCGCTGCGCACTCGGGACTTCCTTTTCGTCCATAACTTCCACCCCGAGCGCTGGCCCGCTGGCAACCCTGAGACCGACTTCGGAAACTGCGATCCCGGCCCGACCAAGGAAGTAATCAAGGCGCTCGGCGGCCACTTCTATGACCTGGCCTTCGGCAAGCGGCTGCCCGATGAGTTATACGATCTCAAGCGCGACCCCGAGTGCGTGAATAACCTGGCCAACGACCTCGCTTACGCACAGAAGCTCGAGGAGTTGCGTTATACGATGATGCGGCTGCTTAAAGACGAAGAAGACCCGCGCGCGCTGGGTCACGCGGAAGTCTTTGATAGCTACAACAAAGTAGGTGGCCGGCAAAAGGGTTACGAAACCTGGCTCAAGGAACAGGAGGCCGGAGTGCTCGAAGAACTCAAAAGAAAGCTCGACCAACCAGCTACCAAACCAGGCAAGAAGCGCAAAGGCCAGGCGCTGGAGAATTGAAGCAGCGAAGACGCGCATCCTCCGCCGAACCCCTGCCCGATGAAACCTATTGCAACGCTCATCTTCACGCTGTTGCCGATGGCCACAGCGCTCCGTGCCGTGGAGGCTCCCGAGTTCGATCGCCTCCGAGCCAACTACCAAGCTGCCATCGAACGCGCGACCAAAACCTTGACCCAGTCCTATCTGATTGAGCTCGAAAAACAACGCGGCAGCTATGAGCGCGCCTCAAAGCCGGATGCCGGCAACGTGGTGCAGGCGGAAATCAATGCGACAAAACAAGCCGCGGCTTCCGCCGAGCTCGCAAGGAAGCTTCAGGCAAAATCGCCACCCAGCCAGGATCCTTCAGTTGCGTCGCAGACTCATTGGTTTGCCGGCAAGACCTGGCTGACGGACCAAAAGACGAAATGGTCCTTTAACAGAAAAGGCACCGGCGAAAAAGTAAGAGGCCATGACACGATCGCGATGTTTACCTGGAAGCTGCTCGACTCAGGTAATCTGGAACTCACGGAGTTAGCGGGTGCAGGCAAACCTGCGACGACTACTTATGTGCACTTTAAGAACAAATCCGAAGCGTGGTTCGGCTCCTCGGAAGACAAGTTGGATAACCGTTTGCACACCGAATGAACTTAACCCAGAGGCATCCGCGGTGGCGGAGCTTGGGATGGTTGGCCGCCGCCTGTTTGTTGACCGCCCCGGCAGACGCGGCAAAGGCGGACCGCAAACCAAACATCGTCTTCGTTCTCGTGGACGACATGGGTTATGCGGATCTTGGTTGTTACGGCGGGAAGGATATTCGGACGCCGCACATCGACCGCCTCGCGCGCGAGGGCATTAAGTTTACGGACTTCTACGCCAACGCGCCGGTCTGCACGCCGACGCGGTGCGCATTCATCACCGGCCGCTGGCAACAGCGCGTCGGCTTCGAATGGGCAATGGGTTTCTCAGCCGAGCAGTTTCGGCGCGTCGGCGACCGATGGATCGAGGAACCCGACAAACACGCCTTCGGGCTTCCCGCCAACGAGACGACTATCGCCACGATGCTTCGCGGCGCGGGCTATGTTACTGGGGCGATTGGAAAATGGCACCTTGGTTACAAGGATGAGTTCAATCCCGTGCATCGCGGTTTCGACGAGTACTTCGGGACGCTGCTGGGCCACTCGGATTACTATCGTTACCAGTATTTCGACGGCACTTATGAACTGCGCGAAGGCGACCAACCTGTGAAGGCCGAGGGTTATCTTACTGACTTACTCAATAAGCGCGCCGTCGAGTTTGTCCGCAGTCACGCGCAAGAGCCGTTCTTCCTCTACCTTCCTCATCAGGCCGTGCATGCGCCATTCCAACCGCCGGACCGGCCGGACCCGGCGGTAACGAAAGAGAATATGTACGACGGCAGCCGCCGCATCTACGCCGCGATGCTGGAGAAGGTGGACGAAGGCGTGGGCATGTTACTCGCGCAACTCGAAAAGCTCGGCCTGGCAGACAATACCCTCTTTGTCCTCAGCAGCGATAACGGCGGTGAGCGTTTCTCGGATAACTCGCCGCTCTTCAACCACAAGACTACGCTCTGGGAAGGCGGCATCCGCGTGCCTTGCGTGATGCGCTGGCCCGGACGCCTGCCCGCCGGCAGGGTCGTGAAGCAGCCCGCGATCACGATGGACCTTACCGCGACTTTCCTCGCGCTCGGTGCTGGCCAATCGCCGCGTCCGCTCGACGGCATCGACCTCTTCCCCATCTTAACGGGGCAAAATCCCGAGCAGGAGAGAACTTTCTTTTGGCGCATAGACCGCTCGCAACGGAAACAGAAAGCCGTTCGCCACGGCAAATGGAAATACGTTCAAGACGGCGTGGTGGTGGAGATGTTATTCGACTTGGAGAATGACATTGGCGAACGTCGCGACCTTTCTTTCCAACAACCGGAAATACTGACCGACCTCAAACATCGCCTCGCCGTGTGGGAGACGGAAATGGCGGAGCATCCGACGGAGTTTATCGTGAAATGAAACCCACACTGATCGCGCTCTGTGCGCTTTTCCTCGGCGCACTATCTGCCACTGGCGAGGAAGGAACAGGCCGGACAAGGGTGTTGCTTATCACCGGCGGCCATGGTTTTGAGGAAGAGGCGTTCTTCAAGGTATTCAAGGATAACTCCGGCATCGCTCTCACCACCGATGCGCACGGCAAGCCCGACGCCACGGCCTATGAGCGCGGTGACTTGCTTACTTACGAGGTGGTGGTGCTCTATGATATGGCGGGACAAATCACGGAGCCACAGAAGGCGAAGTTTCTCTCGCTTTTCGACAAGGGTATCGGGCTGGTGGTGCTGCATCACGCGTTGGTGTCTTACCTGGCCTGGCCCGACTACGCGCGCATCATTGGAGGACACTATCCCAAGCCTCCGGCCGGCGAACCGCAGGTGACGGAGGCCGTTGGTTATCAGCACAACGTCGAGATTCCTGTGGTCATCGTACCACGAGATCATCCGATCACCGCCGGCATGAAAGACTTCACCATACACGACGAGATCTACTGGGGCTTCCGCGTGGGGAAAGATGTGACTCCTCTCCTTACCACCACCCATCCGAAGTCGGGCAATCCTCTGGCTTGGACGCGCATGGAAGGCAAGTCACGCGTGGTCTATCTCCAGCTCGGGCACGACCACCAGGCTTACGACAATCCTAACTATCGGGAGTTGGTGGCCCGCTCCATTCAGTGGGCGGCCAGGCGGTGACGCGCCAGCCTAAGACCACCCATCCAAATTAAGCATGAGATACTCACGGTTCCGTTTCCTTTCTTTCTTACTTGTCCCATTCGTCTTATGCGGTCGCATACCGGAAGCTCGGAGCGAGCCTCTGAACGTTCTCTATATCGTGGCCGATGACCTGCGCGCGGAGTTGGCGACTTATGGCTCTCCCGCGCACACGCCGAATCTCGACCGGCTCGCGCGCCGGGCCGTGCAGTTCGATCATGCTTATGCGCAGCAGGCCGTCTGCAATCCCTCGCGTTCTTCGATGCTCACCGGGCGGCGGCCCGACACGCTGCGGATTTGGAATAACAGCACGCATTTCCGGGAACTGAACCCGGAGGTTGCGACGCTGCCGTTGTGGTTTAAGGAGCACGGTTACATCACGCGCTGCGTTGGGAAGATCTTTCATAACTGGCACACGGAGGAACATGGCGATCCTCGGTCCTGGAGCGCGCCGGAGTATTTGCACTACGCCCATCACGGCGACGACATCCCGAAAGTAAGTGGAACTCGTCCGCCGAACCTTGCGACCGAGAGCACATTGAAATACGGCAGCACGCTGCTCTGCGAATCTCGCGACGTACCCGATGAAGCTTATTACGATGGCCGGGTCGCCGCCGAAGCCGTGCGCGTTCTCAATGAGGTGAAGGATCAGCCGTTCTTCCTCGCCGTCGGCTTCTGGAAACCGCACGCACCCTTTAACGCGCCCAAGAGATACTGGGACCTCTACGATCGCGCAAAGCTGCCGCCGCTCGATCCGCGCCGGCCGGAAGGCGCGCCGGACATTGCCTTTCACGACAGCCGCGAGGTTCTTGGACCTCCAGACAAGCAGATACCCCTCACGTCGGAGCAGGCCGCGGAGATGCGGCATGGGTATTTTGCAAACATCGCCTACATGGATGCGCAGCTCGGGAAGGTGCTCGACGCGCTCGACCGGAGCGGCGTGGCAGAGCGCACCATCGTTACCTTTGTCGGCGATCACGGCTACCATATCGGTGAACACAGCCTCTGGGGTAAGACCTCGAACTTTGAGCTCGATGCGCGCGTGCCTTTCTTTATCTCCGTTCCGAGTAGTAAAAACGCAGGCCGCCGGACTAACTCACTCGCCGAGTTACTCGACCTGTTTTCCACTCTGGTGCAACTCTGCCACTTACCAAGTCCCGGCGACCTCGAAGGCACGAGCCTTGTGCCTGTTCTCGACGATCCATTGAAGTCCGTGAAGCCCGCCGCGTTCACACAACATCCGCGCCCGGCCTACTACGACCGGGAACCTACGGCGACTCCGCAGGCGATGGGATACAGCGTGCGAACTGGGCTCGTCCGCTACACCGAATGGCGCGACTGGAAGACGGGCGAAATCGTTGCGCGCGAACTTTACGATACCGCGCGCGACCCGATCGAGATGCACAATGCCGTCGATGCCACTCACCTGATAGCCGCCCAGCGCGAAGCGGAGATGCTATTAAGAAAGCAGTTTCCCAGCGCAAAACACCCAGCCCCATCCACACCGCTTCCATGAAACGCATTTTCATTCTCTGCATTACCCTGCTGCCGTTCGTAGCTACCGCGGCCACGTCCGACGCGCGGCCGAACATCCTCATCATTCTCGCGGACGACGAAGGGTGGGGTGACCTGAGCGTGAATGGAAACACCAACCTGGCCACGCCGAACATCGACTCACTTGCGCGCTCGGGTGCGATCTTCGAGCGGTTCTTTGTCTGTCCTGTTTGCTCGCCCACGCGGGCGGAGTTTCTCACCGGACGTTATCATCCGCGCGGCGGAGTCTGGAATGTCTCGCTTGGAGGTGAAAGACTGAGCCTCGAGGAGAAGACGATCGCCGACACCTTTAAGGCGGCGGGTTATGCCACCGGGGCTTTTGGAAAGTGGCACAATGGGATGCAGTATCCCTATCACCCCCGGGGGCGCGGCTTCGATGAATACTACGGCTTCTGTTCGGGCCATTGGGGCGATTACTTCGACGCGCCGCTCGAACACAATGGAGAGTTAGTAAAAGGCAAGGGGTTTCTTATCGACGATCTTACCGACCATGCGATGAAGTTCATCGAGGATAACAAGGAACGGCCGTTCTTTTGTTATGTGCCTTTTAACACGCCGCACTTTCCGGCCCAGGCGCCGGATCGCTTCTACGAGAAGTTTGCCACCGCGGAGGTCAAGCAGAGGGGCCGCGACCCGAAGCTCGAAGATGTGGCGACAACTCGCGCGATCCTGGCGATGACCGAAAACATCGACTGGAACGTGGGCCGGCTCCTCCAGCGGCTTGCCGAGCTTAAGCTCTCGGATAACACAATCGTCATTTACTTCAGCGACAACGGTCCCAATAGCTGGCGTTGGAACGGCGGTATGAAAGGCCGCAAAGGTTCGACGGATGAAGGCGGCGTGCGCGCGCCTTTCTTTCTCCGATGGCCCGGACATATTCAGGGCGGCACGCGGATTTCGCAGATCGCGGGAGCTATCGACCTGTTGCCGACGCTGGCCGATCTGGCCGGCGTCCCGGTGGCCAGCAGCAAACCTTTGGACGGAGTCACTCTCAAGCCGCTCTTACTGGGAACGTCGAAAGACTCGCCGGACCGCATGATCTTCTCGCACTGGAGTAGCAGAGTAAGCGTGCGCACACAGAGTTATCGCCTCGATAACTCAAACCAGTTATTCGACATGGCCGCCGATCCCGGCCAGGAGCACGACATTTCTAAACAACAGCCGGTGGTTACCGCGCGACTGTCAAAGGCGCTTGCAGATTGGAAGAATGAAATGCAGCCGGGTTTGCGACCGACAGAGCGGCCATTCACGGTAGGTTATCCCGAGTTCCCGATTACCCAGCTCCCGGCCCGTGACGGCGTGCCTCATGGAAAGATTCAGCGAAGCGCCAAGGCGCCCAACTGCTCTTACTTTAGAAACTGGACTAACACTGAGGATAGGATCACGTGGGATGTGGAAGTAGCCACGGCGGGTAACTACGAAGCGGTGATCTACTACACATGCCCCGCTGCCGACGTAGGTTCCACGATCGAACTGAGCCTCAATGGCGATCGGATCGAGGCGACGGTGAGCGAGGCGAACGACCCGCCGGCGCGTGGAGCAGAGCACGATCGCGTTCCGCGCGAAACCGAGTCCTATGTGAAGGATTTCAAACCGATGAAGCTCGGCACGATCGCTCTCAAGGCGGGCCGCGGTGAACTGACACTGGGCGCGCTGAAGGTGGCAGGTAAGCAGGTCATGGAAGTGCGGACTCTCTTACTCACTCTGAGGAAGTAAGCGGGCATTAGTGGGGTGATAGTGCGTGTTATTTAACTGCGTCCGTGGTTTCGACAACGCGTGAAACAATCCTCCACCTTGACCGCCCTAACGCGTGAGGTAATCGCTCATTGCGAGCGCAATGAGAATGCCGAGCCAGAAAAGTCCCGCGCCGCCGACGAGCCGCACGAGCGGCGTCTCGCGGCGCATGTTCATAAAGAAGAAAACGATCAGCGCGCCTTTCGCGAGGGAAATAAACATGGCGAAGGGCGTGTTGAATGGTCCGAGATTGACGAAGGCCACGGCGACGGTGAGGGCGAGCAGCGCGAGGAGTGCAGCGAGGATCTGGAGGTAATGCTTTACGGAACTCATGGGTGTCGTGCGATGAGATAGATTAGCGGAAAAAGAAATACCCACACGGTATCCACAAAGTGCCAGTAGAGCCCGAGCAGATCGACCGCGGTGCCCATCGCGGCGATTCGCCGCGTGAAGAGCGCGCGCAGTGCGAAGCCGCCGAGTAACAGGACGCCGATAAAGACGTGCAGCGCATGGACGCCCGTCATCAGAAAGTAGAGATAGAAAAACATCCGGGCGTGCTCAGGTTGGGAGCTTGCGATATGAAAGTTCGCGCCCGGTAACAGCCCTTCTCGAATTTCCTGCGCGTATTCAAAACCTTTGATGACGAGAAACACCGCGCCGAGCAGCGCCGTGAGTGCGAGCAAGCCCGCGAGCGAAAAGCGGCGCCGTTGTTCCGCGGCGCGCACGGCGAGCACCATCACAAAGCTACTGAGCAGCAGCACCGCGGTGTTCATCGTCCCCACGACCAGAAGTGTGTGCTGAGCAGCGTCCGCAAAGGCGCGGGGGTAACTAACTCGATACACCGTGTAACCGAGAAACATCGCGGAAAAAAATAACACCTCGGTCGCGAGAAACACCCACATTCCCAGTGTCGCTGCTTCGCGCTGTTGCCCGGCGTCGTCGAACTGGTGGGCAATGCCTGGAGAGACATTCATGGCGCGTAGTTATAAGCTTCCTCGGTCACGATGGGTGTCACATCGAAGTTATCGGTCGGTGGCGGCGAAGGCGTTGTCCATTCGAGGCCGGTGGCCTGCCAGGGGTTTGGCTCCGCCTTTCGCCCGTAACGCAGCGACCAGAGAAAGTAAGACAGCGGTAACAGATAACCGATCGCCAGAATGGAAGCGCCAGCGGTGGATAACACATTGAGCACCTGAAACTCCGGCGCATAGGCATGGTAACGCCGCGGCATCCCAAGATAACCCAGCAGGAATTGCGGAAAGAAGGTAAGATTGAATCCCGCGAAAATGAAGAGAGCGGAGAGTTTCGCGAGTGCTTCGGGATACATGCGGCCGCTGATCTTAGGCCACCAGAAGTGCAAGCCGCCGAGATAAGCCATCACCATTCCGCCGACCATGATGTAATGGAAATGTGCGATGACGAAGTAAGTGTCGCTGAGGTGCACATCAACCGCCAGAGCCGCCAGGAACAGGCCCGTAAGGCCGCCGATGGTGAAGAGCCCGAGAAACCCCAGAGCGTAGAGCAGCGGTGTCTGGAGCCAGATCGAACCGCGATAGAGCGTCGCCGTCCAGTTAAAGACTTTGATGGCCGATGGCACCGACACAAGAAAGCTCAAGACCGAGAAAACCATCCCCGCGTAGATCGACTGGCTAGAGACAAACAGATGGTGCCCCCACACCAGGAAGCCCAGGACCGCGATGGCCACGCTGGCGTAAGCCACGTAGCGGTAACCAAACAACCGCTGCCGCGAGAAGCATGCGATCAACTCGCTGGTTACTCCCATGCCGGGCAGGATCATGATGTAAACCGCCGGGTGCGAATAGAACCAGAACAGATGCTGAAAGAGGAGCGGATCGCCACCCATCGCCGGATTGAAAATACCCACGCCAAACGCGCGCTCCAGCGCCATAAGTAACAGGGTGATCGCCAGCACCGGCGTCGCCAACACGAGGATGATGCTGGTGGTGTAGATGGTCCAAATGAATAGTGGCAGCCGGAACCAGGTAAGTCCCGGTGCGCGCATCTTGTGGATGGTGACGATGAAGTTGAGACCCGTGGCGATGGATCCGAAGCCCGCGATGAAAATTCCCGTGGCCATTGCGATCACATGTCCATTGGCATAAGTGCTCGAGTAAGGCGTGTAAAAGGTCCAGCCGGTATCGACCCCGCCGCTTACGATAGCCCAGAGCGCAAAGGCGGCGCCGCCCATAAACAAATACCAGCTCGCGAGATTGAGCCGCGGGAAGGCTACGTCGCGTGCGCCGATCATCATCGGCACGAGGAAATTGCCGAGCACCGTCGGGATCGACGGGATAAGAAAAAACCAAACCATTACCACTCCATGAATGGTAAAGAGCTTGTTATAAGTCGTCGAAGTAACTAGATCACCGGGAGGGGTAAGTAACTCGATCCGCATCAACGTCGCCGCGGCGCCGCCGATAAAGAAGAAGACGGTGATCGACACCATGTAGAGGATGCCGATGCGCTTGTGATCGGTGGTAAGAAGCCACGAGCGGATCGAGTGCTCATCTTCCAAGTAACTAGGTTTCATCTTGTGCCTCCTTCCCCGAGCGACCGAATGTAAGTCACCAGTTGCATTACTTCCTCCTCGTTGAGCTGGCCTTCGTAGGTCGGCATCACGGGATCGTAGCCGGCGGTGATCTGCCTATTCGGGAGCAGGATCGAGTCGTGCAAATACTGTTCGTCGGCGATCACTACGCCGCCATCTTTGAGCGCGATCGGCTTTCGATAAATGCCGTTGAGCGGCGGGGCGCGGACCGCCGCATTCGGTGCGTGGCAGCCGCTGCAGCCGCGCGCCACAAAGAGCCGCGCGCCGGCGGCGACGACCGACTCAGTAACGTCGCCCGATGCGAGCCAGCGTGCGTATTCCGCGGACTCGAGCACGTGAATCCAGCCGCCCATGTGCGAGTGATCCATCCCGCAGTATTCCGCGCAGAAGAGATGATACTTGCCGACGCGCGTGGGCGTAAACCACTGGACGGTGTAGCGGCTCGGAAGCACGTCCTGCTTTGCGCGAAATGCCGGCACGAAAAAATCGTGGATCACGTCCTGCGAAGTCATCACGAGCTTTACCGGCTCGCCGATTTGCAGGTGCAGTTCGTTGATCTCGCGCCGCCCGTTTGGGTGCTGGAGCTTCCACATCCATTGCTTTGCGACGACATGGATTTCCGCCGCATTTGCCGGCGGACGCGACATTCGGAAATAGACGACCGCCGCCCAGATGAAGATCGCGACAAAGACGAGGAACGTCGCGCTGGTCCACGCGATTTCGAGCGGCAGGGAACTGCCGCGCAGTGTCGCGTGGACGGCGGGCGAGCCGCGCCGATAACGCACGCAGAAGATCACGACCGCCGCACAGATACCAAAGATGATGAGCCCGCACACGGCGAGCAACGCGAAGAAGATCGCATCGACGGAGCCCGCGAAATCCGACGCGCGTTCCGGGAGCAGGGGAAAGGAAACGCTC
Organism: Chthoniobacterales bacterium; assembly: GCA_038238555.1. Lineage (GTDB taxonomy): Bacteria > Verrucomicrobiota > Verrucomicrobiia > Chthoniobacterales > Chthoniobacteraceae > JANNXQ01. Next base: position 24,416 of record JBBRXP010000058.1, read on the forward strand.
GCGATCATGGCGTGGTGCGGCGGAAGTAGAGGATCATTGCGCCGAGTCCCAGCACGGTGCCGAGGCCCGCGACTTGCACGACGCGCGTGATGAGCAATCCGTAGCGGCTCGTGCTCGGATCGTAGTGAAAGCAGAGCAACAAGAGCCGATCGGCGAGTGAGCCGATGCTGTTGCGCGATGCCTCGAGGAGCGCGAGCCGGAGGTCTTTGGGCGGATATTCGATGCCGAGGAAATACCGCGCGACGCGGCCCTCCGGCGTGAGCACCACGATGCCGCTCGGATGCGCGAACTGCTGGCTCGCCGGCTCGAACACAAAGTGAAATCCGACGCCGTCCGCGAGCTGTCGGATCGCATCCGCGTCGCCGCTCAGGAAGTGCCAGCCTGCGTCCGCGCCCGGTCGGCCGTAACGAAAGGTGAACGTGTGCTTCTTCGCCGCCGCGAGCGCGGGGGCGCTGCCGGGGCGGATGTTCACGATCACGATTTCAAAGTCGCGCCCGGCGTCGAGCCGCAGATTGCGCGCGCTCTCGAGCAGCCCATTGAGCACGACGGTGCAAAGATGCACGCACTGGTAATCGGCGAGCGCGAGCACTACGGGCCGCCTGCCGAAGTAGCTGCCGAGTCGCACGGGCGCGCCTGCTTCATCGCGCAATTGCAAGTCGAGCGGCACAAGAGCGCCGAGCTTTTGCTCAAAATCGACGGCGCGCAACTGCGCTGGCGCAAGCGTCTGGCCGCGCGAGACGGCGGCGCTCCGTTTCTTGTGCTGGCGCTTTCATCGGGCGGGTAGGCCGCGTTGCGCGGTAAGTTCGATGGCGCGCTCGATCGGGATGCGGATCGTGCCTGCATCGCGATCGATCCAGCCGTAGCTGCGGAGCGTTGCGTCTTCCGCGGCGCGCATAACTCGGAGATCGTCCGCGGGATTTTGCTGCAGCGCGGGCGGAGGCGCGCTGAGAGTGGGCGCGCCGATGCGCGATGCGCGCTGGAAGGGCGCGAGCACGATCAGGACGAGCGCGATCGTCGCGGCGAGTCCGGCCGCGGACCACCAGACCGCGCGGGCGTTCACGTCGCGTTGCTCAGCCATTGCGCGCCTCGTCGAGAACTCGCGACGGCACGAGCGGCCGCTGCTTTAAGTAGAAAAGAAACGTGGCGCACCATAGCCCGCCGATGCCGATGAATGCAGGCACTTCGAGCCACGGCGGGCGCGCGCCACCGGGCTGAAAGGTGGGCGTGACCAACCACCACACGTTCACGACATTCGCGCAGAAGACGAGCGCGGCGATGGGGCCGAGGCGGCGATGGTGCTGCTTGGCCGCGCGCGAGAGAAGGAGGGCAAAAGGCACCGCGAATTGAAACAACGCGAGTGCGACCGCGACCCATTGCCAGCCGCCGGTGCGGCGATGCAGATACCACGAAATTTCACGCGGCAGATTCCCCGACCAGATGATGAGGAATTGCGAGAAGGCGACGTACGCCCAGAACATCACGAAGGCGAGAAGCAGATTGCCGAGATCGTTGAGACACTTCGTGGTGACCAGCGCCGCGAAGGGTTCGGTGCGCGCGAGGAGCGTGACGAGCACGATGGCGCCGGCTAGCGCGGTGAGGAATTGGCTGATGGTGAAGATGACCACGAACATGGTGGAGTACCACTGCGGCTCGAGAGAGAGCACCCAGTCGGTGGAAGCGAACATCATGCAGATGAAGTACGCGACGAGCCCGCCCGCGCCGATGCCGCGCAGTGCGGCGGGGCTCCTCGACCGCCGAGCAGCGAGGGCAAAGGGAATGAGGACCGCGAAGCAAGCGGCGGAGCGCACGGCAAACCACGGCACCGTGAGCCAGGCGCGTCTATGCGGCGCATCGGGGAGGGAGCCGGGGCGCGCCCACGCGAAGAGGTCGGTCATGAAAAAAAGCGGCGGCACGAGCAGCAGGGCGAGGAGTGGCAGAGTCATCACGCCAGCTTCTGCGGGGCGCTGCACGGCGTCGCTCCACGCGCCGGGCGTGAGGGAGAGGAGCAACAGCAGCGCCAGCGATCCGAAGCCCACGCCGGCCCAAAAAACCCACGCAAACCAGTAGGCCTGCCACGCGGCAGCCCGCGCGAAAAACGCCGCGACGATCCACACCGCGGCGCCCGCGATGCCGGCGACCAGTGCGCCGCGATGCCAGTGCTGGAGGCGATCGGCGGGCGATGCGTTCATCGCGGCAAGGCCTCCAGTTTTGCGCGCGCGGCCGGCTCGGCGTCGGTGAGAGTCGCGCTTTGGCTCAGTTGCAACGCTCGCAGGTATGCCGCGATCGCCCAACGGTCGGCGGGTTCGACGCGCGACGCATACGGATACATCACGCCGAAGCCATTGGTGATGACTTCAAAAAAATGACCCACCGGCACCTCACGCAGTCGCGGGATGTGCAGCGACGGCGGCTGCGGAAAGCCGCGTTGCACCACCGCGCCGCGCCCCTCGCCGTCTGCGCCGTGGCAGACCGCGCAGAAGATTTCGTAACGCTCCTGGCCGCGCTCGAGCATCGCGAGGGTGACTGGCGACGGCAGCTCCTTCACGAGTTCGCCGCCGATGCGGCCGGTGAAAAAGAGCGCGTCCTCGCGGAGCTGCCCGCGTGGGACGGTGTGCGCGGGGATGGGCCGCGACGCCGCGCCGTCGGCGAAAAAAAAATTTGCGGCGAGCGGTTTGAATTTTGGCTGATCCGCCATGTCGCGGCGGCACGCAGTGAGAAGGAGAAGGACGACCGCGAGGTGTGCGCGCCGGAGGATAGGCTTCCAGCCTGTCTCGGCGACGGGGCTTCCAGCCTCGTCGGCTCGCAGCGCCCCGCAGGCAGGATGCCTGCCGGGCGAGACAGGCTGGAAGCCTATCCTCCGCCGCTCGCGAGCATTCATCCTTCCACCTCCCAGAGGGCCGCGGGCGCTTGCTCCGCGAGGAATCGCCGGACTTCCTGCGTGTCGAAGCGCGGGTCACTCGCCTCGATGGCGAGATAGAAGTGCGAGGCGTTGCGCTGCTCGAAATGTGGCGTCTCGAAAATCGGATGATGCGGACGCGGCAGTCGATTGAGTGCGAGCATTCCGATCACTGCACTGAGCGCGGCGCAGAGCACGGTGAGTTCGAAGGTAATCGGCACGAAGGATGGCCAGCTATGCAGAGGGCGCCCGCCGACATTGAGCGGATAATCCACGGCGGCGGAATAGAGCTGCGTCCCGTAAGCCCCCACGCCGCCCGCGATGCCGCCGAGCAGCGTGATCAATGGCACGTAAGTACGCCGCATTCCGATGGCCTCCGCGAGCCCTTCCACCGGGAACGGAGTGAAGGCATCGAGCGCGCGGTAGCCGCCGCGGTATGCCGCGTGCGCTGCTTTCACGAGCGGCGCGGGCTCGGCGAATTCGGCGACGATTCCATAGAGCGCACTCATCTCGTCTCCTTTCGCAGTTCCGCGATCGAGATCATCGGCAGCAGCCGCACAAACAAAAACAGCAGCGTGAAAAACAAGCCGAACGAACCGAGCAGCGTCATCCAATCCCAACGCGTGCCGGCAAACATGCCCCACGACGACGGCAGGAAATCCCGGTGCAGGCTCGTGATAACGATCACGTATCGCTCGGTCCACATGCCGACATTGATGAGGAGCGCGATGAGAAAAAGGAGCGCTGGCGAACGCCGCACCGAGCGGAACCACAGCGCCTGCGGCACGCCGACGTTGCACGTCATCAGCAACCAGTAGGCGGCGGCATACGGGCCGAACATGCGGTTGTGCGTCATGAATGCGTCGAACGGTTCGTCGGCATACCACGACATGAAATGCTCGCTGAGATAACCGAGCGCGACTAGCAGTCCGGTCGTGAGCATCACCTTCGCGGCGTTTTCCAGATGCCGCGTGGTGATCACATCCTGGAGCCCGTAAAATGCGCGCACCGGAATGAGCAGCGTGAGCACCATCGCGAAGCCGGAGAAGATCGCGCCGGCGACGAAGTAAGGGGGAAAAATCGTGGAGTGCCAGCCAGGAAGGATCGCGACGGCGAAGTCGAGACTCACCACGCTGTGCACCGAAAGCACGAGCGGCGTGGCGAGGCCCGCGAGCAGCAGATACGCCATCTCGTAACGCGCCCAATGCCGCGCCGACCCGCGCCAGCCGAGCGCCGCCAAGCCGTATGCCTGCTTGATCCAGCGCGGTCGCGCGCGGTCGCGCATCGAGGCGAGATCGGGCACGAGGCCGACGTACCAAAAGATGAGCGAGACGGTGAGATACGTGCTCACGGCAAAGACATCCCACACCAGCGGACTGCGCCACTGCGGCCACAGCCGCATGGTATCGGGGTAAGGCAGCAGCCAGTAAAACACCCACGGCCTGCCGAGATGGAGCAGCGGAAAAAGTCCGGCGCAGGCGACCGCGAAAAGCGTCATCGCTTCGGCAAAACGATTGATCGACGTGCGCCATTCCTGGTGCAGCAGCAGCAGGATCGCGGAGATGAAAGTGCCCGCGTGGCCGATGCCGATCCACCACACGAAGTTCACGATCGCAAAGCCCCACGCCACCGGGATGTTGACGCCCCAGATGCCGATGCCGCGGATCAAGAGCCAGCCGATCGCGGCGTTGAGCAGCATCAAACCGATGAAGGCGAGCGCGAAGCCGGCGAGCCATCCGCGCCCGAGCGGACGCTGGAGCACGAGCCCGCTGATGCGGTCGGTCACTGCTTCGCGACTGTCTGCGCTCATACCGGCATCTCCGGGTTTGGGTTGCGCATTTTGGCGAGATACGTGGTGCGGGGCCGCGTGTTGAGTTCCGCGAGCAGTGCGTAATTGCGCGGCGATTTTTTCTCGGAAACGACGCGGCTCACGGGGTCGAGGATGTCGCCGAAGACGATCGCATCCGCGGGGCACGCCTGCGCGCAAGCGGGCGTCACTTCGCCATCACGGATGGCGCGCGATCCTTTGTCCGCCTCGATCCGCGCGGCATTGATGCGTTGCACGCAGTAGGTGCACTTTTCCATCACACCGCGCATGCGCACCGTTACCTCCGGGTTGCGCTGGAGCCGGAGTTGCGGCGCGTTATCCACATAACTCAGGAAGTTGAAGCGCCGGACTTTGTAGGGGCAATTGTTTGAGCAATACCGCGTGCCGATGCAGCGGTTGTAGATCATGAGGTTCAAACCGGCGTGATCGTGCACCGTCGCGGCGACGGGGCAGACGAGTTCGCACGGCGCGTTCTCGCAGTGCATGCACGGCACCGGCTGATGCAGCAGCCGCGGGCTTTCCGGGTCGCCTTCGAAATAACGATCGACGCGAATCCAGTGCATCTCGCGCCCGCGCAACACCTGCTCGCGGCCGACCACGGGGATATTGTTTTCCGCCTGGCAGGCGATGGTGCAGGCGCTGCAGCCGATGCACGTGCTCAAGTCGATGGACATGCCCCACGCGGGTCGCTCGTATTTCACCGGCGGGTAAAGCGATTCTTCGTCGCGCTCCACGGGACTTTCTTCGCCCGCGTTTTGCACGCGGATGAGATCACGGCCTTCCATGCGCTGATGCTCCTGCGTGGTCGAGAACGTGTGCCGCTTGCCGGTCTTGCGGAGTTCCAATCCACCGCCGCCCCACGGCGCATCGCTCGTTTGAAGCGTGCCCGCATTGAATCCGAGACCACTGCCCACCCGGCCCGCGTGGCTGCGCCCGTAGCCGAGGTGAATGGTGACGCAGTCCTCCGCGTGACCCGGGAGCACCAAGGCAGGAGCCTGCAGCGTGCGGTCGCGATAACGCAGTTCGACCATGTCGCCGTGCGCGATGTGCAGACCCGAAGCGGTGCGCGGGCCGATGTGCGCGGCGTTTTCCCACGTGAGTTTCGTGACGGGTTTCGGAAGCTCTTGCAGCCA
>JBBRXP010000059.1:0-29673 GCA_038238555.1 Chthoniobacterales bacterium
CCGTTGAACGTCGGAAACGGGAAAGTGAGAAGTTCATACACGCCGTTGGCAGTGCGCACCACGACGCGCCCCACGCCCTTGACGAAGCCGTACGTAGTCCCCGCGGCGTTGCCTTCGCGGTCGTTGATTTTGCAGACGGTGTCGGGAAGCTCGGTGACCGACCAGAGGATGTTGGAGAGCGCGCGCCCGAGCTTGCGGGTCGGCCCGTAATCGTTCATGGGCGGATCCTGGATGTCGGCCCACGCGCTGGCGCCGGCGACGGAGAGGATGAAAAGGATGATAGGGATTTTCATGGGATGCGGCACGCTACAGCGGGCGCTCCGGGAAAGGCAACGGTGATTTTCACGGAAATCAATGCGTCCACGAAAGACACGAAAGACACGAAAAGGGATGGGAACGATTTCGGCCTGCCGAAGAAATCCGACGGCGTGCGCAATTCTTCCCGTTTCGTGTCTTTCGCGTTTTTCGGGGACATCATTTCCGGCTCAAAGATGAAGCCACTTCACGGCGTGCTCCCATGCAGCCACGGCGGCCTGCCACCAGCAGGCGATGTAGATCCACGACGCGAGCCCAAACACGTAGCCCCACAGCACGAGCAAGCCGTCGCGCTCCATGAGGCCCGCGGCGAGGCAGAGGATGGAGAGCGCCGGCAGCCCATTGCTGAAGGGGATCGGCAGCGGGAGCGACAGGATGAAGCCGCCCGAGACGATGCCGACGCCGATGAGGTTGATCATGCGCGGATGCTCCTGGAGAAAGCGCATGCGCGGCCGAATCCGTTTCTCGATTTTTTCCACCACGCGGGCCACGGCGTTGACGGTGCGCTCGAGCGTGGAATAGGCGATCTGCCTTTGCAGAATGAAGCGAGGCAGCGCGGAGCGCCCGCCCACTGCGATCCGCAGCCCGAGCACGCAGATGGCGATCCCAAACGGCACCGAAAGCCCGGGCGCCGGAATGAGAAAAGGCGCGGCCAGCAGCAGGATGAGCATCGCCACGCCGCGCCCGCGCAGGATGTGCTCGATCTTCTCCACGGAAATGGCCGTGCCCTCCGCCGCCGCGAGCAAGGCGCGGAGGTCTTCGGAAAGCCGCCGCGGTGCGAGATCGCGCGCGTCGGGATCGATCATCGGGATTTTTCGCTGGAAGCAATGGCGCGCGGCGCGAGCCACCAGCCGAGCAGCGTGAGCAGCGCGCCCGCCGCCCACGGCGCGGCGCGGAGCAGCGCGTGGCCCGCGTTTGCGCCGAGCCAGTCGAGGACGGCTTCGTCTTTCAAAATCATCTCCGCCGCAACGAACCCGAGCACGCCGGCGCCCACCCAGATGATCGGGCGAAAGCGCACCATGAGCCGCGCCAGCAAGCCGCTGCCCCATACCACCAGGGGCAGCGAGAGCAGCAGGCCGAAGACGACAAGCACCAGGTCGCCCTGCGCCGCGCCGGCGATGGCGAGCACGTTGTCGAGGCTCATCACCACGTCGGCCAGGATGATGATGCCGATGGCCTCCTTGAGCGTCCCGCCCTGGCGGACTTTGGCGTCGCTTCCTCCATCTTCGCGCAGTAGTCGGAAGGCGATCCACAGCAGCACCACGCCGCCCGCGAGCCGCAGCAGGGGGATGCGCATGAGCCACGACACCGCGGCGATGAAGACGACGCGCAATACCACCGCCCCCGCCGTGCCCCAGATGCGGCCCCAGAATTGTTGCCGCGCCGGCAGCCTGCGCACGGCGAGCGCGATGACCAGCGCATTGTCGCCGGCCAGGCACAGATCGAGGATCACGATCTGAATCCACCGCGCCCAAAACTGCGGCTGAGTGAGAAAATCCAACGAGGCGGGCATGGGCATGGAGCGGCAGGGACTGGAGCGGACTCCAGATTCGCGGCAAGACGCCTCTCTGAGCCTGCGAGTTACTTCACGCCGATCGGTTTGGTCTGCACGTGTTGCAGCGCGTCCTTGATGCCCTCGCCGACGAGGCCGGCGAAGCTCACCGCGTCGCCTGGGACTTCCGCCGGGATGTCGAAGCCAACTTCGATCTCGCCGGTGCCGGATGCCTTTACGGTTTTGCGTTCGATGCGCTGGTTGTTCCCGTCCTTGAGCGTGACCTGGATCGGACGCTCACCGAACTCCGCGGGAAAGGCGTGCGTGATCTTGATCGTCGCTTTTTCTCCGCGCGCAATGGTCGCGGGCGGTTCGAGCACGATGAGGTCGCTGCTTTTTTTCGCGGGCGCGGGCGCCGCAGCTTTCTTTGCCGCGCGCTTTTTCCGCGGCGTGGTTTGTTCCTCGATTCCTTTGATCGCCGCTTCGCGAAAGGCGGCGGCGTCGCGTTTGCGGAAGACCTCGAGCAGCGGGTCGCGGGTGCGCACCATCCAGGCTTCGAGTGCTTTTTCCGCGGCGGCGACTTCGGCGGCGTGCTTCGGAGCGGCGATGAAATTTTCCAGCGCATCGGGATCGTAACGCACCTCGTAGGCTTCTTCCGGCACGCGATGATCGAAGAGGTCCACGCGCGCGGCGACCTTCGCGTCGGTCCTGGCGAGCACACGCATCTGCTTGCAGGTGACGGTGCCCGCGGTGGCGCCGCCCATCACGCGCGTGCCGTTGGACCACGGGCTGAAAATGTAGAGCCACTCACGCGTCTCGACCGCGCGCATCGGCGTGTTTTGGCCGCCGGCGTTTTCGTTGTGCTCTTTGAAGACCATGTCCCAGCCGCTCTGCCGCTCGCCTTTCAACAACCCCGCAAACGAGCGCCCATCGAAGCCCGCGGGTTTTTCGACGCCCACGATGTCGAGCAGCGTCGGCAGCAGATCGACGGTCGAGACCATGTGCGCGTCGTCCACCGCGCCGGGCTTCGTCACGCCGGGCCAGCGGATCATCAGCGGTGTGAGCGTGCTGTGGTGGTAGAGCTGCGTCTTGGCAAAAGGCAGCGGCATTCCGTGATCGGAGAGGAAGACGATGACCGTGCGCTCGTCTTCGCCCGAGGCTGCGAGCGCGTCGAGGATTGCGCCGACCGAATCGTCCGCGCGCCGCACCGACGAGTAGTACTGGGCGAGCTCCTTGCGCACGATCGGATCGTCCGGCAGGAAGCCGGGCACGGGCACTTCCTTCGCAGTGAAGACGCGCGACGGCACGTGCGGATCGTCCACCGTCTGGCCCTTCGCGCCCTCGGAATAGAACGGCTTGTGCGGATCGGCCACGTTCAGCATGAGGCAGAATGGTTTGCCCGCCTTGCGCGCCGCTTCGATGCCTTGCGTGAGCGCCGCGCCATACGTCGGCGGGTCTTTCACGTGCGGCTTTTTCCCGCTCGCATCCGTGTCGAGATCGATGTCCCACGGGAAGGGCGAGTAGGGCGTCGAGTGCGAGACCTTGTGCCGGATGCCGGTGAACCAGCCGCCCGCCTTCATCAAGTCACCCATCACCGGATAGTCCGCCTGCGCCTTCGGGATCGGCTTGAAGCCTTCGACGTGATTGTTGTGCGGATAGCGGCCCGACCACATCACGTTGCGCGAGGGCATGCAGTTGCCGACCACGCTGTGCGCAAAGCTGAAGCGCATGCACTGCGTCGAGAGCCGGTCGATGCGCGGCGTGCTCTCCTCGAGCCGGCAGCCAAAGACGCCGATCGAGTCGCAGCTCATGTCATCGACGGTGATGATGAGCACGTTCGGCTTGTCCGCCGCTTGCGTGAAACAGGCGAGCGCTAGAAGGAGTGCGGTGAAAAGAGTGGTTCGCATCTCACTTCTTGGGCAATTGCGGCTCGATAGCCGCGGCGACTTTCTCGGCGAGATACTGGTAGCCTGAGTCGGAGTAATGCACGTTGGCGTTTGGAAGCTGGATGTCTTGGAGCTTTGCCCTGGCGTGCGAGTAGAGGTCGTCGGTGGGGATGCCCGCTTCCTTCATCACGCGCGCGGCGATCTCGTTGTACTTCAGCTCATCGCCCGCCACGCGCCCGTCGGAGCCCTCGGGCACGGGCGTGGTGTTGCACCAGATGAGCTTCGCGCCCGTGGCCTTCAACAGGCTCACCAGTTCGCGCAGATTCTTCTCGTAATCCGCGAGCGACACCTGCAGGTGCGCGCCCGTCGCCTTGGGATCGGCGCGCTTGCTCGGATCCTCCTGGATGTATTTCAAATCGTGCAGGCCCCAGTTGAAATGGATCACGTCCCAATGCGAGTCGCCGAGCCACGCCTTGAGATTCTTGAGCCCGTTGGTCGTTGGTCCGCCATTGGCGGGAACGCGGTGCACGTTAGCCTTGCCCTTGAGCAATTCGCGCACGGGAATCGTGTAGCCCATCGAGATGGAATCGCCGATGAGCAACACGCGCGGCAAGCCGGGCACGTCTTCGATTTTTGCCAGGGAGGGATTCGGCTCGCGTTTCGGCTTCGGCTTTTCATCCGCGGCGGAAACGAAGCCGCTCACGGCGAGCAGCGCGGACGAGACAATGAGAGAGAGCAGTGGGATTTTCATGCACCGGATACTACCCCCCGACGGAGCGCGCGTTAAACTCGAATTTCCATCGCTCACGGTTTCCGCTCCTTGAGTTTTTCGAGCAGATATTCCTCCGCCGTCGCGTGCTGCACCTCCGGCGCGCCGGGATAGACCAGCTCGCACGCGACGCCTTTTTCACGGCAATGCTCCTGCAGTTTTACTCCGAAGTTCGACGTGTGCGTCGGGTCTTTCTGATCCTCCCCGAGCGCGGGCGGCGCGTTGTAGATGAGATAGATCGGCGGATCGTCGGAGCTCACGAGCGCGTAGGGCGAATACTCAGCGATCCACGGCAGGATGGTCTCGCGCTTGGCCAAAAACTCGTCGAACGGCGAAAGCTTTTTCGCGATGTCGCCGGCAAATCCGAAGGCGTGTCCCCCGTAACGGCTGTTGGGCGTCCACTCCTTCATTTGCGCCGGATCGAGCGTGGTCTGCGCGCCGGTGACGGCAGCGCACCACAAGCGCGAGGATTCGCGCGCGACGGGATCGTCGCTCTTCGGGTCCGCGAGGTCGGGATGAAACGCGAGCCACAGCGACGAGCACGCGCCTGCCGAGCCACCGCTCGCGCCGATGCGCTGCTTGTCGATGTTCCACTCCGCCGCCTTGCTGCGCACAAATTGCAACGCGCGCGCCGCGTCGTGCAGCGGCCCATTGACCGGCGGCACTTCGCCGTCGGCCGTGGCCTCGGGGATGAAGCGATACTCGACCGACACCACCGAGATTCCGGCCTCGAGCATCGCGGGCAGCAGCGAGTTCACACTCACGCGGCTGCCATTCATCCAGCCGCCGCCGTGAATGTAAAATAGCAGCGGCGTCGGCTTCTCCGCCTCGGCCTTCCAGAAATGCATCACCTGCTTCGGATGCGGCCCATAAGCCACGTCGAAGAGCGTGGGCTTGCGCGGCGGCCGATGCGCGGCGAGGTAGCTCTTGGCTTCAGCGGCGCCGATCTCGCGGAGGAAAATATTGCGCCACCGAATTTCTCCGCCATGCGTCTGGAGCATGATCGGCCCCTTCGCCGGCAGCGGCTTCGCGCGATCCCAGTAGTTCTCCATCTCGGCGCCATCGACGACCAATTTGCCATTGAGCGTGACCCATGTGCGCGCGCCGATCTGCCGGATGCGAAAGCTATTCCACTGCCCGAATGGCTTGTCCGCCACCGCGAGCGGATCGCGTCCCGGAGTTTTCGGCGTGTTATTAAAAAGCCCGCCCGAGCCGAGCCGCGGATGCCGATCCGGCTTGGTCGCATCCCCGGGCTGCGTGCTATCCCAGATCTGCACCTGCGGCGTGCCGCGCAAGTAGATGCCGCTATCCGCGCGCGGCACCGTCTTGTATTCGATGAGCAGTTCGATGTCGCCAAACTCCGCGTCCGTAGTCGCATACGGCCCGGTGCCAGCATTGACCAACTCGCCCTCATCCACGCGCCACGTCTGCGGGAATTCCGCGCGCTGCTGCTGGAGATTCGCCTCGCGTTTCTCGCCTACGAGCTTCGCCACCAAGTGCGGATTGAGCCCATGCCAGCCGGTGAGATCCTTGCCGTTAAAGATCGCGTGAAAGCCTTTCGGCGGCTCAGGATCGGCGGCATGGAGGCGGGCGAAGAGCAGTGTGAGGAGGGCGAGGATGCGGGCGGTTTTCATGACGAGTGCGTTTCTATTGCTTCGACGACGGAATTCAATCCGCCGCTTTCGATCGCGCGTTGCGCGGCGTGCGCGACCGAGGGGTCTGGTTGGGGTGACCAAGGGGTCTTGTTGGGGTGTGAGCACCGCGAAGGATCGATGCGCGGCACTCACTCGTTTGCCTTCTTTCCCTTTCGCGCCGCCTTCGAAGCGACGGGCGCGAACTTCGGAAACGCCTCGCGCCTTGCCGCCCAGCCTGGCTGCGTGCCCGGCTTCACGCTGGCGAGCATCACGTCGTCGATCTCGGCCATGCCGTCGCGCGGGCCGGCGATGCCGAGGCCATCGGCGCCGCTCGCGGCGGGCTGCGCGAAGATCGCGTGCCTGGCGTAGAGCGTGGGGCCGCCGGCGATCTGCAGGACAAACTCATCGCCCTGCAACTCCGCGAGCATGCGATACCATTTGCCCGGCTCGTAATGGAAATCCTTCGCCTCCGCCACGCGCGTGAGGTCAGGCCCCGCAAGCATTTCCGCGCCGGCGCTCGTGAAATGCACGCGGCACACGTGATGCCCAAACTCGGCGAACGGCGCGACGTCCGTCTCGCTCCCGCCGCTGAAGCGCACGGAAAATTTCGCGATGAACTGCGGCGGCGTCACCGGTGCGGCGACGCGCGGCTCGAGCCCTTTGTGACTCGGCACCGAGGCCTGGTGCTCGGGCGTCGAGGGCCGCCCGCGCAACACACCGTCCTCGATCTTCCACTGCGTCCCCTGCCGCGCCTGCCACTGCTTCTTGTCGATCGCGCCGGGCTTGGAAAAATCCTCCTGCATCACGGTCTTGTCCGCCACGCACATGATCGGTTGCAGCGGATTTTCCGCAAACGCGGAGCCCGCGGTGATCAGACTGGCGGCGATGATGAGAGGGAGATGGTGAGATGTGTTCATGTTTGTAAATGCCGTGAATCAACCCGCACGACCTCTAGCCCGTTGGGTGAAAACGCCTCCAAAGTTCGTCTCGCAGCGGCACGCGGGCGGCGGCATAGTCGCGCGATGCATCGCGGAGGCGAACCGCGCGTGGGCGCAGGCGGTCCCACCTTCGATGGCGAGCGGTCTCACTTCAGCTTCCACGCCTTCACATCATCCACCCACGCCGACTTGTTCACGGAGAGCGTGATCCAGCGTTTGGTCGGGTGCGCGATGCCTTCGCTTTTGAATTGGCCGATCGCTTTGCCATCGACCGTCGCGCGCATCGTGTCGCCTTCCACGATGACGAGCAGTGTGTGCCAGTCTTCCGCTTTGAGATCGAGCGGGAAGACGGTGGTCTTCGTCTTGAGCAGCGCGGCGAGTTCGGGCGACTTGTCGCCCGCGAGCCGGCGTTCGTGGAGCGCGTTGTCCATGCCGCCGGTCTTTTGATCGGTGAGCGTCAGGTTCTTCAAGGTCACGCGCGCGAGGCAGAGATGGCCCGCATGCACGGTCTTCAACTCGCGATCCACGAAGTCCAGGCCGAGATCGTCGTCCGCGCCGAGCTTGAAACGCAACTGCACGGCGCCGTCCTGCAACGCCGCGTCGTGAAAGATCGCCACGCCGTGATCGGCCTCCGCGTGCTTGGTCACGTGCATCGCGCCGCCGTCGAGATCGCACTGCTTGTGCCCCTTCGCGCGCGTCGCGCTGTTGGTCGTCCAGCCGTGGCCGAGCTCCTCCTTGTCGGGCGTGGACTCGTCGCGGTTGAAGTCGTCTTCAAAGAGCAGCGTGCCTTTGGCTTTCACGAGCGCCGCATCGTCAGCGGCGATGACGGGCGGTGATGCAAATGCAATGAGGGCGAGGAGGAGTGGGGCTTTCATGAGGAGGATTGGTTGGCAATTCGGCGGCGAGTTGCAATTCCCATTTGTGGAAAGGTTGCGTCTTCGCCGAAACGACTTTCGCCGCGCTCGGAAGTGGGACTAGTCTGCGGCTCGCATTGCGCCGGCGATCATAACTCGCCTCTCTTGGAGGCTTACCGGTCTCTCCAGAACCCAACGAATTCCCCCCTCTCCCGGCTGCATCCGTCCAGACCTATGAACCTCCGCACCTTTTCTCTTCTCGTCGGGGCTTGCACCATGCTCTTGGCCATCAGTGGCCGCGGCGCAACGATTCCGGTTTACAAGACCACGGATCAACTCGCCGGTTCACTCCGCCAGGCAATCATCAACTCCAACGCCGGCGACACGATTGTTTTTCAGATTCCGACGAGCGATCCTGGCTACGATCCGGCGACTGGCGTCTTCACCATCAACCTCACCACGGGCCATCTCTTTATCGGGCAGAATCTCACCGTCGATGGCGGCGGACAGAAGATCGTGGTGCAGCGCAGTCCTATCGCCGGCACCCCCAACTTCCGCATCTTTTACATCGGGGCGGGAGCAGTCGTCGTCTCTGGCCTCACGATCGCAAACGGCAACGACCCGGCCGATGGCCTCAGCGGCGCCGGCATCCGCAACAGCGGTGGCAGCCTCACGCTGGTGAATTGCACCATCGCCAATAACAAAAATGGCGCCTTCGGCGGCGGCATTTTCAACGCGAGCGGGATTCTGACAGTCAACGGCTGCACCTTCCGCGGAAACACCGCACACGACGGCGGCGGCATACGCAATCAGGGAACCCTGACGGTGAATAATAGCACCTTCGCGGGGAACATTGCCGACAACTATGACGGGGGCGCAATCCACCATGTCGGCCTGGCGCTCACGCTGACCAATAGCACGATCACTGGCAACACGGCCACGCTCCAAGGCGGGGGCGTCTGGTCGAACTCGACTTACCCGGCGCGCGTGCGCAGCACGATTATCGCCGGCAACACAAGCGGCGTGAGCAGTTCCGACGTGCTCGGCTCGTTCATCTCGGAGGGCTACAACTTCATCGGCATCTACAACAATCAAGCGACGGGCTTTGGAAATGCGGGCTCGCATGATCAAGTCGGCACGGACGCGAGCCCTGCCAATCCTGGCTTGGGATCTTTGCAGGATAATGGCGGACCCACCCATACGCGCGTCCCTTTACTCGGGAGTCCCGTCATCGATCAAGGCAATCGCGGCGCGGATGCTGGTGGCCAGCCCATCAACACCGATCAACGCGGCTATGCGCGTCCGGTGGATCAATCAGGCGTCCCAAATGCACCCCTCGGCGATGGCAGCGATGTGGGCGCGGTCGAAAACGATCTCCCGCAGCCTGGCCCGATTTTCACGGTGACGAGCACGAGCGACAGCGATGACGGTGTTTGTTCCGTAAAAAACTGCACACTTCGCGAAGCTATCAACGCGAGCAATGCGGCCAACGCCAATGCCGATGCAAACACGATCAACTTCGCGCCTGGCCTCCGCGGGACCATTCTCAACACTATCCCCGTCGGCTTGATCATCATCCACCCCCTGACCATCAATGGACCCGGCGCGCGACTATTGACCCTCAGCGGGAACAGCAGCGCGCGCCTGTTTAACGTCGCGACCGGAATCACCGCTACGATTTCGGGCCTCACGATATCCGACGGCTTGGGTGTCGGCGGCGACGGCGGAGCCATCTTCAACAGAGGCGGACTCACGCTGGTCGAGTGCACCATCTCGAACAGTGTCGCTTTCGACGACCTCGGCGGCGGCGGTGTGTTTAACGAGAGCGGCGCGACGCTCGTGCTGACTCGCTGCACCTTCAATCTCAACAGCACAAACAGAGCGGTCGGCGCCATCTACAACCTGGGGGCATTGGCCGCCACCAATTGCACTTTCTACGCAAATGCTGCTTTGAATGGCGGCGCCATCATTTCAAAAGCCAACACCGGAGCGAGCAGCACGACGTTGCGCAATTGCACCATTACCGCCTGCTTCGCGACAGATACAAACACGGGAGGTGGGAGCGGGGGCGGGGGCGTTTACGCCGAAGGCAATAACGCGCAGTTTCATCTGGGCAATACCATCCTCGCGGGCAACACCTCTTACGGCACAAACCCTGATCTCCGGGGCAACGTGACCTCCGATGGCCACAACTTCATCGGTAAGATCGGCTTCGCCAGCGGCCTCACCAATGGTGTAAATGGCGATCAGGTCGGCAGCGGCGCCGGAATCACTCCCAACTTCGCTCCGACGCACCAAAATAACGGCGGCTCCACCGACACGTGGGCGATTGTGAGCCCCAGCGGCGCCATCAATGCAGGAGATGGCGCCCTGGCTCCAGCCACAGATCAACGCGGATACGTCCGCTTCGCCACGAGCGACATCGGCGCCTTCGAATTTGGTGGCAGCGCCCCAGTGCTGAAGATTGTTTCGATCACTCTTCTCGCCAACGGCCACATCAGCCTGCAAGGCCTGGGCGTTCCGAATAGCGTGCATTCAATCCAGGCTGCATCCGATCCCGACGCCCGCAGTTTCCTCGGCATCGGGACCGCGCTCAGCAACGGAAGCGGCGCTCTCCAGTATGATGACTCGGGCGCAGTCGGCCTGATCAAGCGCTTCTATCGCCTCGCCTTTCCGTAGCTGCGCTTCGCCGGTCGCCGCCCACGCCGAGCTTGAACTCGAGTTCGACCGCGCCGTCTTGCGCCGCGTCGTGAAAGATCGCGACATCGTGATCGGCCTCCGCATGCTTGGGCGCGGATCCGGCGCGGTTGAAGTCGTCTTCAAACAGCGCGAGAAGGAGCTCGATTTTTCATGGAGAGGATTGGTTGGTAATTTGGAGGGGAGTTTCAATCCCCGTTTATGGAAGGCCGTGACTCAGCGTGGCGGCGGCAGCACGATGACCTCGTAGGTTACTCTGCCAGGGTTGGTCGATTGGCCTCCTTTGATGCGGAGGACCAATCCCGGATAGTCCTCTTCGGCCTGGAAGACGAAGGGACGCTTCTTTGTTCCCGTGGGCACGATGGCGAGGATCTCGCCCTTTCCGTCCTTGGCTGGCAACGCGATCGCGAGCTGACTCTCCACGGTGAATTCCGGGTCCGTGTTTCCATCCGGGTTGAACTGCGCAATGTGCGCGACCGCCTTCCATTTTCCCTCGACATATTGGAGCGAAATCCTGGTTCCCTTGCGAATGTCGCCGAGCGGATACCCATCCGGCGAATTCGCGGCGATGGTGGCTTTGACTTTCCGTGACGACTGCCCGGCGGCACCCAGCACCGGACGCTGCGGATCCGGCGGCGTCCTCGCACGAACGCCCGTCACGGCGAGGCGTGAAGCGACGCCTGGCTCGGCGGTCGTAATCTTCACGTTCATGCCCGGCTCGATCTCCGCGAAAGCCGCCTTGAGGCCGTTGATGGTCACCTCCACCGCAGGGCGCACGCGGAAGGTGCGGACTTGCCCGTTGAGCTTGGTCGAGAAAGTGCCGGCGGCCGGATCGATTTGCACAATTTCGTAGTCGCCGGATTGCGCTGGCGCGCGCGGCGTATTTGTCGCGGCCAAAACGAGAGCAAGGAGGAAGGCGCGCATGGGTGCGAGTCAAGACGACCGCACCATGCGATCAAGCCCGGAAGTGACGCCGTGCCGGCGAGTCCTTTTGCGTCTTGCAGGGGAGGAGCGAAAGCCGGAGATAGACCGCCGCATGTCTGCCGCCTCGCAATTTCAAATCGCCGCCGATCGCACCACCGCGGACGAAGCGCGGCGGGGTTTTGTGCGCAAGGCGCTCGGCAATTACAAAGTCGCGCGCGGCAAGACCGAGAGCGCGTTTGCCGACTGGCAGCACGCGCGCGCGGCGGCAGCGGCGATCAAATACGAAGGGGTGAATCGGCTCGATGAGATGTTGCTGGAATTTGAGGCGAAGTTCACGGCGCGCGGCGGGAAAGTTTTCTGGGCGGGCAACGGCGGGCAGGCGCGCGACTACATCCTCGGGCTGGCGCGCGATCGCGGGGTGAAGTCGATCGTCAAATCCAAGGCGATGACGAGCGAGGAAATCCATCTCAACGACGCGCTCGGCGCCGCGGGCTACGGCGTGATCGAGAGCGATCTCGGCGAGTTCATTCAGCAACTCAAAGGCGAAGCGCCGTATCACTTTGTCTTTCCGTGCATGCACCTGCATCGCGACGAGATCAGCGCGCTTTTTGAACGCGAGCTCGGCTCGGCAAAGACGGACTCGCCCGAGGAACTCACCATGATCGCGCGCCGTTTTATGCGCCGGCATTATCTCACCGCCGACATGGGCATCTCGGGCGGCAACTTCATCGTCGCGGAGACGGGCATGATCGCGATCACGGAAAACGAAGGCAACGCGCGCCTCACCGCGGCGCTGCCGCGCATCCACGTCGCGCTGGTGGGGATCGAGAAAGTGCTGCCGCGGCTCGCGGACCTCGCGCTCTTTTTTCCGATGCTCGCGACGGCGGGCACGGGGCAGAATCTCACGTGTTACAACTCGATGTATGGCGGCCCGCGGCAGCCGGGGGAAGTGGACGGGCCGGAGGAGTTCCATGTGGTGCTGCTCGACAATCATCGCACCCGCCTGCTCGCCGACGCCGAGCAGCGCGACGCGCTCCACTGCATCCGCTGCGGCGCGTGCCTCAATGTGTGCCCCATCTTCAAGAACATTGGCGGCCACGCTTACGGCACCACGTATCAGGGCCCGATCGGCTCGGTCATCACGCCGCACTTTCGCGGGCTGCAGGATTGGAAACATCTCAGCGGGGCCTCGTCGCTGTGCGGCGCTTGCACCGAGGCGTGTCCGGTGGGGATCGACATCCATCATCACCTCCTCCAGAACAGGCGCAACGCGGTGAAGGAGAAGCCGCGGTGGTGGGAAAAGCTGCTGTGGAAAGGCTTCGCGGCGCTCATGAATCGGCCCAGGCTCTACGCCGTGGTCACGCGGCTCGCGCCGTTCGGGCAAAAATTTCTGCCGCTCGTGAAAGGCACCGCGCTGGATCCGACGCGCGCCTGGACCGGCACGCGCGAACTCCCGCGCGCCGCGCCGCAGACCTTCCGCGACTGGATGCGCGCGCGGCGCCTGTAGCGGCCCTTGCCCGCGGCGCAACCAACGAGCACTATCCATCCATGCAAGACCTGATTCTCCACGATGCGCCGAACGAGTTGATCGAGCGGCTCGCCGCCATTGCCTCACGGGACGGAGTCTCGATCCAGGAGGAACATCGCCGCTTGCTGAAAGAGGCGCTGCAACGCGCGGAGTGGGAGCGAATGAATTTCAAGGAACTGCTGATGGCGATGCCCTACGTGGGCGAGGATGAAGACGTCCGTATGCCCCGGCACGATGCGCGAGCTGTCGAACTGTAATGGCGTGGCTGCTCGATACGAATGTGGTCTCAGAGTTCCGGAAAGGCGCACGGGCGAATCCGCGAGTGATTGCTTGGGCAGCGCAAACCCCGCCAGAAGAGATGTTCATTAGCGTTGTGGCGACCGGCGAGCTTTGGCGGAGAGTCGAGCAAGTCCGGCGGCGCGATGCAATGGCAGCAGAATTCCTGGAGGCATGGGTGCGAAAAGTGGAGCACGCCTATCGTAACCAGATTCTCGTTCTCGATCGCGACATCGCCCGCCCGTGGGGCGGCCTGTCCGTAGCTCAGCCGTTGCCTCCAGAAGATGCACTGATTGCTGCTACCGCTCTGCATCACGATCTGACAGTTGCCACTCGGAACATCCCGGATTTTGAACGCTCAGGCGCGAAGCTGTTCGATCCATGGACATTCGGAGCGTGAGTGCCGCATCCACGGCGGGGGATCGCGACGCCATGCTCGGCCGCATCCGCGAAGCACTGCGGGAACCGGCGCCGCTCCCCGCTGAGCACAACCCGCATGAGTTCCGCGAATGGCTGCCGTCCGCGGGTGATTCGCAGGAAGAACGCATCGCGCTTTTCGCAAGACTTTCGGAGATGTTGCGCACGGAATTTGTCGAATGCAGCGATGAGCGCGCCGCGGCCGCGCATGTCGCGCAGTTGGCCACGGATCAAGCCTGGAAGCGGATTTCACGGCACCCCGGCGCATTGTGCGACGCGGTGGCGGCGCATCTGCCGCCAGCGCTCTCGCTCATGAGCACCGACGCCGGTTATGCGAAGGACGATCTGGAAAACTGCGATGCGGGCTTGAGCGAGTGCGAGTGTCTCGTGGCGCAGACGGGCAGCGTGTGCGTGACGGCGCTCAGCTCCGGCGGACGCGCGCTGAGCGTGCTGCCGCCGCATCACTTTGTGGTCGCACGCCGCTCGCAGCTTGTCGCCGATCTCACGGCCGCCTTCGATTTGCTCGCGCGGAAATACGCCGGGAAGTATCCCAGCTTCATGACCTTCATCACCGGCCCGAGCCGCACGGGCGACATCGAACGCATCCTGGTGCTCGGCGCGCACGGCCCGCGCAAGCTCACCGTGCTGCTCCTGCCATGAGCGTCGAAGCCCCGCCACTGCTCGGTCTGCGCGGCTGTCTCATCGACGCGCCGGAGTACGATCGGCTGCGCTCGCGCAGCGATGGCGCGCTGGTGCTCGATGGGCGGCGCATCGCGGAGATGGGCGACTACTCCGAGCTTTTCCGCAAACTGCGCCCGCGCCCGGTGCGCTGGCTGCACTCGGCGCGCGCGGCGATCTTTCCGGGGCTCATCGATCTGCACACGCACCTGCCGCAATATCCCGCCGTCGCGCGCGGACAGAGCGATCTGCTGCCGTGGCTGCGCCAGCACATCTTTCCGCTCGAACGCGAATTTACCGGCGTGAAAGGCCGGCGCGAGGCGGGCGCATTTTTCGCCGAGCTCGCGCGCAATGGCACCACCACGGCGATGGTCTATGGCGCGATCTTCGAGGACTCGTGCGAAGCCGCATTCCACGCGGCGGCGGCGAGCGGGCTGCGCGTGATCATGGGCAAGATGATGATGGACGTGGGCAGCTACGGCCAGCTTCAGCCCACGAAGATCGTCTCCATCTCGCTGCACGAAAGCGAGCGGCTCTGCAAGACGTGGCACGGCGCGGATGAAGGCCGCATCGACTACGCCTTCAGCCCGCGCTTTGCCGTGGCCTGCAGCGAGAAGCTCATGCGCGGGGCAGCCGAACTCGCGGAAAATTACGGCGCCTTCATCCAGACGCACCTCGCCGAAAATCTCGAGGAGATCGAAAAGGTGCGGCATCAATTTCCCGCGGCGAAAGATTACACCGACGTGTACGAACAGTGCGGCCTGCTCACGCCGCGCACGGTGCTCGGCCACTGCATCCACCTCAGCGCGCGCGAGCGCGAAGCGATGGCCGCCGCGGGCGCAAACGTGGCGCACTGCCCGACGGCAAATCTCTTCCTCGGCAGTGGCATCATGCCGCTCGATCGCACGCGCGCCGCGGGCTTGCGCGTGGGCCTCGGCAGCGACGTGGCCGCCGGGCCCGAGCTCAATCTCTGGCGCGTGATGCGCGCCGCGCTCGAATCGCAGAAGGCGCGATCTTTCTACGAAAAAGACACCGCCGTCCCGTCGCTCGCCACCGTGCTGCACCTCGCCACGCAAGGCGCCGCCAACGCGCTCGGCAAGGGCGCGCTCGTCGGAACTTTCGACGTCGGCAAGGAGGCCGATCTCACCGTCATGGACATCGGCGCGCTGCTGCCTTACCGCCAAAGCTCGAAGACGATCGCCGATCTCACCGCGGAAGATGTGCTCAGCCTTTGCATCCATCGCGGCGGTCCCGAAGCGGTGCTCGAGACTTTCGTCCGCGGCCAGAGCATCCACCGCGCGCCAGAGCCGGAACTGTTTTGAAGGCGATGCCTCTTGATCCCATTGCGACCGCTCTCGCCGAGGACATCGGCGCGGGGGATCTCACCTCGCAGTATTTCGTTGCGGATGGAATGCGGAGAGCGCGGATTTTTTCCAGGGAGCCAGCCATCGCGGCGGGAGTGGACGTGGCTGCGGAAGTTTTCCGGCAAGTCGATTCGGGGCTGGAGATGAAAGTCGTGACGCCATCAGGCAGTCGCGTGGCCGGCGGCGATACGTTGCTGGAAGTGCGCGGCACGGTGCGCTCGATCCTCACGGCGGAACGCGTCGCACTCAATTTCGCGCAGCGGCTCTGCGGCATCGCCACGCTCACGCGCCGCTTTGTCGATGCGGTGGGGCCGCACCGCGCGCGCATCCTCGACACGCGCAAGACCACGCCCGGCTTGCGCGCGCTTGAGAAGGCGGCGGTGGTCGCGGGCGGCGGATTCAATCACCGCTTCGGCCTCTTCGACATGGTGATGGTGAAGGACAATCACCTCGCCGTCGGCGCCTCGCTCGCGGATTTGCAGGTGGCGATCTCGCGCTTCCGAGCCGGGCATCCCGGTGTGCGCGTGGAAGTGGAGGCAGACCGGCTCGAACAAGCACGCACATTCCTCACGCTCACGGGCATCGACGTTATCTTGCTCGATAATATGCGGTGCGCCGAGATGGCCGAAGCCGTGCGCGCCGGCTATGGGCGCGTGCAATTTGAAGCGAGCGGCGGCGTGACGCTCGACACCGTCGCGGCAATCGCGGCGACCGGCGTGGACTTCATCTCCGTCGGCGCGCTCACGCACTCGGCGCGCGCCATCGACCTCTCGCTCGAGCTGCTCGCGTGAACGCGCTCGAATTTCGAGTTCTCGAACTTTCCGGTTTCCAGCGATGATCGGAGGCTCCATGTAGAGTTCCGAAAAAAAAGTCAAACTTTCCTCGACGCTCTCGAACCCTCAGTCGCATTCCTCCCAGAAACTCATGAACGCAACGCATAGTCCTTCCCAACATGTGAGCGTCGGAGCGTCGGAGCGTCGGAGCGTTTAATTCTACTGCCAGTTCCGCGGGCGCATCCGAACCCGCCGCGCTCATCTCCTGCCAGAGCGCGAGCACATTGCCGCCGGGACCGAGCGTGAGCGCGAAATCCGCAAAGCCCATCGTCGTCGAATCGGCCCGCACCGCCGCGGGCGCCCCGAGGAAATTGCGATCCATCACGAGATCGTTGCTGCGCTGCCACACCGCATATACGCCGCCGCTGCTGTCCACCGCGACCTTCGCATTCTTGTCCGGCGCCGCGTCATTCGTGTAGCGCGTCTCGGCGCTCCAGATGCCGGTGGAGGCATCATAGACCCGGTAATACAGCTCCGTATCCGAGAGATCGTCGAGATTGCCATCGCCGTCCTTGCTCCAGAGATACACCGCCTTGTTCCTGAAGCCGGCCTCAACACCAAGATGACGCGACTTTACGGGCGAGCCGCGCGCGCGGAGCGATGCCTTTGCAGCGTGCCGCACGGCCACTGAAGCACAGTCACCTTCATCGCCGCCCTGCGCCACGACCGGCTCACCGCGCCGCTGCTGCTCGACGGCCCGATGGAGGGGGCCATGTTCCTGGCCTGCGTGCGCAAAATCCTCGCGCCCGAACTGCGCCGCGGCGACCTCGTCATTTGCGAGCGCCCTCTCCTCGCACAAGGTCAGCGGAGTGCATGAAGCCATCGCAGACTGCGGAGCCGAACTGCTTTATCTGCCCGCCTACAGCCCGGACCTCAACCCCATCGAACTGGCCTTTGCCAAACTCAAGGCGTTCCTGCGCCAACGCGCCCAACGCACCTTCGCCGGCCTGCGCAAAGCCACCGCACAAGCCTTGGATTCCTTCACCCCCGCCCATTGCACGCATTTCTTTCGCCACGATACGTGTTCGTCGATTACACCTACCCGGCGGCGATGTCGTCGGCGGTCGTTTCCGCCAACGGGTATGTACTCAGCGCTGCGGGCAATGCGACAGCGGGATGGCAGCCGGCGGATCGCTCGTATCTCGACGCCGGACCCGAGCGTTTTGTGCTGGCTCCAGCCGAACGAGTGCCCGGCGTCGCGGCGGCTGCGGTGGAGTCTCCGGCGCTGGATGTTTTCCGTCGGATGGGAAATGCGCGGTCGCCGGGAGCTGTGCCTGCGCCACAAGCCGATGCGCTGACTTTCACCTTCAATATAATCGCGAGCGATCCAGGGCTGCCCGCACAGGCGACGCTGCCGCTGCTGCAAAACGTGTATCCCAATTCCGAGCCGTCGCTCGCGGCGCGGGGAAGCGAACTGATGCTGCTCTATGTGCGCGACACCGGTGCGGCGAATCCGGTGCAGTTCACGGAGATCGCGTTCACGCATTTCGACGGGACGAACTGGAGCACGCCAGCGGCGGTGGCGGCGAATCCGCGCGGGCAATTCGCGCCGCAGGTGGTCTTCGATGGCGCGGGGAATGCCGTGGCGGTGTGGGAGCAGATCAAGGACGCAGCTTTCACAGGCACGGACCTGACGGCGACGGCAGCGCAGATGGAGATCATGACGGCGCGCTGGAATCCGGCGACGCAGGCGTGGACGGTGGCGGTGGCGCTCACGAATAACGCGGTGCTCGATCACGGGTCGCGGCTGGCGGGTTCGCTGCGGACGGGGACTTGATCCTGACGTGGATTCAGAAAGACTCGAACCTGCTGATCGGCACCGGCGCGCCGGGCGCGGCGAGCAATAGCCGGGTGAAGATGATGCGCTGGGATAGCGCGACGGCGATGTGGGGAGCGGCGAGCACGTTGATCGCGAATCTCGCGAATGAGCTTTCCGATTCGCTCGCGGCGGCGGGGATCGAGGAAGACGAGCCTGTCGACCGGCCAGCTTGGCTGCCGACTTTGCCATTGCTGGCGTGCCAGGGCGATGTCGTGCCGGCTTTGTTCCGCGGCGTGCAGCGTTTTTTTTATAGCTCAAGCCGAGGATCTCGAGCCGGTGCCACAGGGCGGTGATCCCCAGATGCACTTTGAGTTTGCGCGCGATGCGCGCCTGGAGTTCGCAGAGCGTCAGATCGGACTGCTCCCGGAGCCAGCGGCGCAAAGTCTCGTCGTGTTTTTCCAGACGCGAACGCCGGTAGCCGCCACGCATCTGCCCGCCCCGCGAAATGCTTTTTCTTGGGTATTGAAATTCTCTGTGACTTGACCAATCCCGGTTCGTAAGTCACCCAAGTATTGTGGACCGCTAACGTCACTATAGTAGTCAACCACCGCTTTCCCGGTGTTCAGCAAACCACGACCAATCTGTTTTGGATCAGTTGCAAGCGTGATCGCAAAATCACTGAACTGATCTTTTGCATTCTGGAAGCCTATTCCGATGTTCTTGAAATTCTGCCCGATGTCCGGTACCACGTCTTTCCCAAACCTTCCCGTCGGGTCGAGGCCATTGCACGGGTCTCCATTAGCGTAGCTATACAAGTCCATGCCCGCGGCGTGGCCGAGTGGGTCGGGACTTAGGAACCTTCCGCTGTTAGGATCGTAGTAACGTGCGCCCATGTAGTAGAGGCCCGTTGGGTCAATCCGGAAACTTCGCCACAAGGTTGCTTGAGCCAGCGTTACGCTGGTTCCGTCCAGAACCGGAGCGCTCGAACCGGGTAACACTCCGTAGCTACCGACACGCGCGGGGTTCCAGACTAATGAGCCATTCGAGATCGTGCCGACTACGTTACCGAAGGCGTCGTTCACCAATGGCGTTACTGTGCCGGTGGCTTCATCGATGGTCGCCTCAAGGCCGCCGATGCCTTGCAGGCCGCCATACTTACCGCTTAAGTCCGGGCCATATACCTTCCAGGTGCGCGCGCCGTTCACACTTACTCCCACTTCCATGAACTCCACCTGCGGGTCGTAATAGCTATCCAACGTTAGCACCGGCCCCGTGAGTTCGCTGTCGGCGATGTCTCGCTTGAGAGTCCGCAGGCGCCGTCCCAGCCCGTCATAGACCGCCTGCCACAGATACCCATTGGCCCACGTCTCATCGCCTCCCTGCACCTGCACCAACCCTGCCAAAGGCATCCCACGCGAGCGCGCGCCGATCGCCGCCAGTGAATGCATTCCAGCGATAACTCTCGTTGCCTGCGCCATCATAAAAAACCTGGAGCTGCGCCAGGACATCCTGCTCGACGATCGGCCCCTCATACACAGGCCGCTGCCAGGCATCCTGAGGAGGAGTGCCATCCACCAGGTTAATCAGCAGCCATGAGCCGGTCTCGTAATGCGGATCGTTCGCCGCCGCTTCACGCCGGGCCAGCGTGCGCACGCCCAGGCCTGCGCCGGGCGGTAACGTATTTTCCGGCTCATTGTCGAACCGATACAGGAAATCCGAATACCCACCCGGCGTCGGCGCATCGGTCTCGTAGAAGAGTTGCCCGCGCGCGTTAGTGCCGTAGTAGCGCGTCTCATTCCATACTCCCGCGCCGGTGCGATTGGCCGTGTAACTAAGGCGTTGCGGGCGGCCACGCCCTGTCTGCGCTTCGCTCAATGGCGTGGCGCCGCTAATCGTATCCTGCTGGGCAAGCACGCGGCCTAAAGGCATCGCGCTGGGTTACCGTCTGCGTGCGCCACGTATTCTGCCGCGACGTGATCCGCGCATTCTTATCGAAGTCGAAGTTAAAGTTGTTACCTGCGGCAGTTACTTGTTTAAGCAACCCATCTGCCCAATGGGTATAAGTCCTCGCCCGTCCCACGCCATTACCCTGCGCCGACAATGAAGCCCGATTCCCCGCTCCATCCCACGTCTGATTGAAAATTTTGCACCCCCCCGTCGATCGATACCGTCTCCGTCCTAATGTGCCCGTAGCCATCGTAAGCCCGTGTCACCAGCGTCGGCGGCCCCGTGCACGGATTGGCAAAGCCCTGCGCCACGCTCGTCGGACGATTCAGCGTGTCATACCCATAACTCGTCGTCTGATTCTGCTGCGCAAGGCTGCCCGTGGCCGTCACCGTCTGCGGACGAAGAAACGCATCGTAACTCGTCGTGAAAGTAACCCCGCGCGGATCGCTCGTCGTCT
This sequence comes from Chthoniobacterales bacterium, assembly GCA_038238555.1. Taxonomy (GTDB): domain Bacteria; phylum Verrucomicrobiota; class Verrucomicrobiia; order Chthoniobacterales; family Chthoniobacteraceae; genus JANNXQ01. The sequence continues at coordinate 20,769 of JBBRXP010000059.1, forward strand.
GCGGCAGGCCCACGAACGGCCCGACCAGGTAATAGGTGTAAGTGAAATTGCGTGTAACAGTATTGCCCGCGCCCAGCAGTTGTTCCGTGAGCTTGCGCGAAGCAATATCAAAGCACGCAGCAACAAATCATAACCAGTCCCGGGACCCCGATCGACTCGGAGATCGCGGAGGCAGGAGCGGCGGGAGCACGCGATTGAAAACGATCGCCCGATCTCCGAGGTCGATCCTTTTTTGCTCGAGCACTTGGAATTTGATGAGCGGCGGATTTAAGCCGTCCTGGTTATCGATGCTCTGGCAGGCAGCAGTGCGAGTGAGCACGGCGCTGCAAACGATGAGGGAGAATAGGCGAGTGTTCATTGGGGCGGGAAAAGTGAGGGGGTGGAGGGAATCCAACGCGCGCATTGCACCGTGCGGCGGCTATGTTCGACAAGAGCTCAAAAGAGGGAATTTTCCATCCACTTCCGGAAGCTTGACACGGGGAAGTAGCGGCGACGCCCTCGTCGCCCGGAAGCTGCGCCCATCCTCTCGAACTTGCTTCGCGGCGAGGGCGCCGGCTCGCCCACCCGCCCTCCGCTCTATTCGCCTCCGCCACCTCGGCGGGCACTACCGGCGACGAGGGCGCCGCCGCTACGACAGCCAGCTATATACTGAACTCATCCAGCAATCCGCGCCGCATGGCCGCGGCCACGGCGTGTGCGCGATCCACCACATGCAGCTTGCCGAAGAGATGCGTGAGGTGGCGCTTCACGGTGTCTTCGGCCAGGAAGAGCAGCGCGCCGATCTCCTTGTTGCTTTTGCCGTTGGCCACGTGGCGCAGGATTTCCAACTCCCGCGCGGTGAGTTCCGCGTGCGCCGCCCGCCCCGCCAGCTTCTGCGCCGCGGCCGGCGAAAAGTAGCGCTCGCCCGTGGCCACATGCCGGATGGCTCCGAGCAATTCCTCCTCGCTGGCCGAGCGCAACACGCACCCCGCCGCGCCCGCCTGCATGGCGTGGTAGAGCGCCGCCTCATTTTCCACCGTCGTGTAGAGAAGCATGCGCACCTCGGAAAATTCCCGGCACAAATCCGCGATGGCCAGGAAGCTCGCCGAACCGGGCAGCCGCGGATTGAGCAGCGCAACGTGGGGTTTGTGCCGCAGAAAAATAACCCGCGCCTCGTCCGCATTCTGGCCTTCGCCCACCAGGCGCAGATCGCCGTGCGGCTCGAGGCACGCGGCGATGCCCTTGCGCGAGACCGCATGATCGTCCACCACCGCGACTAGGATTTGCGCCAGTGGGGGAGAGAGCAGGCTTTTCAAAGTGTGGTTCCCAATCAGACGGAGTGGACGGCTCGCACATGGGGAGAGTAGCGGCCGCGGTCTCGCGCGCAATGGGAGGATGAGCTGGTGGGAAACAAGGAGCGGCGATTTTCAATCGCCGGGTGTGGGTGGAATGCGGGCTGGAAAAGGGAGGTGCTGCTGCGTTGGATGGGCGATTGCAAATCGCCCCTCCTTGCGGCAACCGGAAAAGTTTGAGGAAAAAACTTTCCGCCGTCTCGTTATCCGATACCCACTTTCGAGCTGTGCTCCTAAGGCTCCTCCTCTTCATTCCGATTTTTGCCGCCGTGGGCATTTTGCTGGGAGCACCGGCGCGCAAGGTGGCGCTGGATGCGGCGGCGGCGATGTGCGCGCTTTCGCTTTACGCGCTGTTTTCCTACGACAAGGGGGCTGGCGGTTTTCAGTTTGAGACCACTTCGCGCATCGTCCCCGAGTGGGGCCTCAACTTCTCGCTGGGCGCGGATGGACTGAGTCTCGTGATGCTTTTCCTCACGGCGATCGTGACGCTCGCCGCGGTATGGGTGACGCCGAAGATCGAGAAGCGGGAGAGTCTTTTCTACGCCTGCCTGCTCTTCATTGCGGCGGGCGCGGCGGGCGCGTTTGCTTCGGTCGATCTCTTTTTTTTCTACGCCTTTCACGAGCTCGCGCTCATCCCCACCTTCCTGCTGCTCGGCGTGTGGGGCAGCGGCGAAAGGCACACCGCGGCGTGGAAGATCACCATCTATCTCGCGATCGGCTCCTTCATTCTGCTCGTCGGGCTCGTCGATCTTTACTTCGCGATTCCCGAGCCGTTGCGCACGTTCGATCTCATCGAGCTGCAGAGGCTCGGCGCCGCGCACGTGATCCCTGCGGCGGCGCAATCGCGTCCCTACATTTTGCTGCTCGTCGGCTTTGGAATCCTCATCTCGCTCTTCCCATTTCACTCGTGGGCGCCGCAAGCCTACGCGAGCGCGCCGGCTCCGGCGGCGATGTTGCACGCGGGCGTGCTCAAGAAGTTCGGCCTCTACGGGCTCATCCGCGTGGCGCTGCCGTTGCTGCCGGAAGGCGCCCGGGAGTGGGCGTGGCTGCTCCTCATCCTGCTCGTGGGAAACATCCTCTACGTCGGCCTGGTCACCATCGGGCAGAAGCGGCTCGATCTCCTGCTCGGCTATTCGAGCGTGATGCACATGGGCTACATCTTCCTCGGCATCGGCGCGCTCAATCTCCTCGGCGTGAGCGGCGCCGCGCTGCTCATGCTCGCGCACGGGCTTTCCATCGCGGCGCTCTTTGCGATGGCCGGCATCTTGCGCGAAAAGCGGGCGACACTCGCGTTGGAGGCGTTTGGCGGCGTGGGCCAGTCGATGCCGTGGCTGGCCGCGGCCTTTGGTTGCGCGGCGTTTGCGTCCATCGGCTTGCCGGGGTTTGCCAATTTCGCGAGCGAACTAATGATCTTTTTCGGCGCCTTCAAGACCGGCACCAGCGAGGCGCAGACGTGGAGCTTCCAACTCGCCACCCTCTTCGCATTGTGGGGCGTGGTGATCTCCGCCGTCTATATGCTCCGGGCGTATCGCGCGATCTTCATGGGTCAGCCCGCTGGCGACACGGCGCGATGGACCGACGTGGGGAAATCCGCCCGCTGGCCGGTCACGCTGCTGCTCGCGATCCTGCTCGTCGCGGGCTTCGCACCCAAAATTTTCCTCACCTTCCTCCAGCCCAGCGTGCAGGCGCTGCTCGTGAAATGAATTCGGTCCACGAAATGCACGAAATCCACGAAAGGGATTCGGCTGTTGGAACGCTCGTCATCGACCTTTTTTCGTGTCTTTCGTGAATTTCGTGGACCCATCTTTTTCGTTGTCTCGATGATCCCCGCCATCTCCCTCGAAATCGCCGTCCTCCTCCTCGGCATCGGGATGCTGCTGGCCGAGTCCTTCTTAAAGCGCGAGGACAAGCGCGGCCTCGCCCAAGCCGCGATCGCCCTCCTCACCGCCCTGCTCGGCTTCTCGTTCTTTGCAAGCCCGGAGGTGGGCAACCTCGCGCCATTTTACGTGGCCGACGCGATGGCGCTTTTCTTCAAACGCATCGCGCTGCTCACCACCATCGTAGTGCTCGTGATGTCGCTGGAGTACCGGGAAATCCTCGCGCGCTTCCTGCCCAGCGAGCGGCCGGGCGCGGGGCTCGGCGAATTTTTCAGCCTGCCCGTCTTCACCTGCGCGGGGCTCATGTTCATGGCCTCGGCGGTCGATTTCATCATGATCTTTGTGTCGCTCGAGATGGTCACCATCAGCTTCTACATCCTCGTTGCCTACATGCGCAAAAGCGGCGCGTCGCTCGAGGCGGGAGTGAAGTATCTCATCCTCGGCGCGCTCAGCACGGGCTTCCTGGTCTATGGCATCGCGTGGATCTTCGGAGTCACCGGCGAGACCAATCTCGGCGCCATCGCCACTGTGTTGCAGACCCGGCCGGTCGCGCCCGCGCCGCTGCTCTTCGGCGTGGTCCTCGTGCTCGTGGCGCTCGGTTTCAAGATCGCCGCCGCGCCTTTTCAACTCTGGGTGCCCGACGTGTATCAAGGCGCGCCGACTCCCATCACCGCGTTTCTTTCCGTCGGGTCGAAAGCGGCGGGTTTCATCGTGCTCATCCGCGTGCTCGATCCATTTCTTCGCGTGCCGGCGGTCGGCGGAAAAGTGCTCGCCGCCGTGGCCGTGCTCGCCGGCTTGAGCCTGCTCTACGGCAACCTCGCCGCGATGCCGCAGGATAATCTCAAGCGCTTGCTCGCCTACTCCAGCATCGGCCACGCCGGCTATCTGCTCGTGGCCGTGGCGAGCACCAGCGAGGGGATCGCCACGCTGGGGAGCGCGCGCGTGGCCGTGGCCTTCTATCTCGCGGGCTATCTGCTCATGACGCTGCTCAGCTTCCTCGTGATGATCGTGGTCGCCAACCATTCGCGCGGCGACGACATCCTGCACTTCCACGGCCTCGGCCGGCGCTCGCCCTTCCTCGCCTTTGCGATGCTCGCCGCCATGCTCTCGCTCGCCGGCCTGCCTTTCACCGCCGGCTTCATCGGCAAATTTCTCGTCTTCGCCGCGGCCATCGAGCAGCAGCGCTTTGCGCTCGTCGGCATCGGCGCCGTCGCCGTTGCGGCGGGCTTCTACTATTACCTGCGCGTGGTCGCCGCGATGTACTGGCAGGAGCCGAATGATGACCGCGCCATCCCGCTCGCTCCACTCACGCGCTTCACGGTCGGCGCGCTCACGTTCGGCATTTTTTTCTTCGGCATCTTCCCGCAGCCGATCCTGAAGATGCTGCGCGAACCGCCGCCGCCGCTGAAAATATTGAGTCTCGCGAAAGTGGTTCACGGTTTTTGTCACCCGGAGGATGAATGGAAATTAGCCGGTGGCGCCAGCCACCGGATCTCGGAAGAAAACCACGCGCCCCGGAGGGGCGCTGGAACGCACCGCGATTCCGCCGCCCCTCCGGGGCGGTTACGGTTGTGGGCCCTATCCGGTGGCTGGCGCCACCGGCTAATTTCCGTTGGCCCTTCGGGCCATTAACCACTTTCGCGAGACTCAATAATCGAACCCCCATGAAACCGACCGCCCACCCCTCCACCGCGTGGCGCCTCGGCCACGCACGCTTGATCCCGGCCCGCGGGCAGAGAGCGGCGATGCTCACGTTCCTGGCAATGTTCCTCATCGCCGCTGGCGCCATGCGGGCCGCGGAGCAACGCCGTCTCAAGACCGAAAGCTTCGACCGCGATCCTGGCTGGGAAGGCGTCAACAACCGCGTCAAAGTCGAGAAGCCGATCCCGGTCGTGCAGGACTTCGGTTATAGCCCGACGCAGCACGCGGGCGGCAAGGCGCCGGGCGAAATCGGAGGGCGCGTGCAGCGCTCGACGACGCCGGCTTTTTACGCGCAGCGGCTCGCAAAAGCGCTCACGCTCGACAGCCGGCTGCACTGCTCGGGATCGTTCGCGGTGAATTCGCTTCCGCTCCCCATCGGTTTGTGCTCGGAAAGCCGCCACGGCGCGGCTCACGTTGCTGCGGTCGCCCATCCTCAAGCGCTCGCTAGGTGTGGAGGCTCAAGAGGTTGTTCAGTGGAAGGCGGAGGCGAGAAATGGGAGAGCGGAGTTTGAGGGAATGGTGAGGACGATGCCAGTTGTAGTGGTGGAGGAAGGGCAGGAGGCGTGAGGCGCGTTGGTCGGAGTGGGAGTAGGAGTGGGCGTAAGCCCACTCGCGGAGCGAGGTCTGGATGAAGCGCTCGGCCTTGCCATTGGTCCTGGGAGTGTAGGGCCTGGTTGAAGCGCTGCTTGAGACCGAGGACGGGCGAGGCGGCGCGCATGGTGTGGGAGCGGTAGCAGGCACCATTGTCGGAGTAGATACGCTGGGCTTGGATGCCGTGCCTGGCAAAGAAGGCGAGAGCGGCGTGGAGGAAAGCGATGGCGCTCAGGGCGGTTTCGTCTGGGAGGAGCTGGGCGAAGGCGAGGCGGGAGTGATCGTCGATGGCGATGTGGAGGAACTCCCAGCCAGCGCCCGGAGTGTGATCGTGCTGGCGGTCGCCGGTGATGCGGTGGCCGGTGCGCACGATGCGGGCGAGCTTCTTGATGTCGAAGTGGATGAGTTCGCCTGGATGAGCGCGTTCGGGGGAGGTCATGCGTCCAATCTTCGGCGGAACTCCTTACTTCGCCACCACCCGGTAGAACACCCGCCGTTCGGCGGCGTCACTTGGTCGGACACCGAATTGAGCGGCGGCAAGGCCTGCACGTTGTCCGCCACGGTCTGCCATGTCGTCATGTCGAAGGAACGCTGCACGGCATACAGCCGCCCCGGCACGGATGCCCACGAAATCGTCGCGATTACGCTCGTCCCGTTGCCTCTCTGCACCACGTTGAATTGCTCCGCCTTCAAGAACGAGTTCGCATCGTTCGGATTCGTTCCCGCGAGATATTCCTGCAGGTTCGTGAAGCCGTCGCGGTCCGGATCGAGATTCGCGTCGGCGGCGTTGCTGTCGCTCATGCCGTTGGCGATTTCCCATGCGCGCGCTATGCCGTCGCCGTCGTCGTCGATGAAGAGATTCAGCGCGAAAGAGGTCTCGTTGTTCGTCCGGTCGATGTCTCCCGCCAGATTCTCCTCATCCACCACCAGGCGGTAGGCAAAGTCCCCCTCGGCTTGCGACCCGGTCGGCAGGTCGAGCGGGATTTCCACGGAGTCGCCGGGATTCAGCAGGCTCACTTCCACCGCGGCCAGCGGGTTCGCGCCGGGCGCGACCTTCGGCCATAGCTTGAGACTCGACGCGGGCGAAGCGGGCGCACCGATGTTCTTCACCCGCGCCACCACGCGCACCGAACCATCGCGCAGCACGGAGCCGGAGACGTATTCGAGCTGCAAGTCCACGCCGTTCAGCGCGAGCGAGCTGGTGTTATTCGTCTCGCTGAATTCCGTCACCTGATTCGCCGGATCGATCCACGCAAAGGCCGTGTGCGCCGTCGCGGGCGATGGCACCGTCCACACCACCGACACTTCCTGCTCGTCCGACGCCTTCAGCCAGCCGGGGATCGTCACCGTCTGGATGAGCGTCCCGCCCGCGCTCGGATCGCCGTCGGAAAATGCCACCTGCACATTTTGCACGGCGACGTTGCCGGTGTTGCGCACCTTCGCCTTGAGCATCACGGCATCGCCGGGCAGGAAAGTCGCGCCCGTCGCAGTAATCCCGTCGCCACCGAAGCCGAGATCCTTCACCAGCGCACGGCGCGCCACTAGGAGGTCCACCTGCCCCGGTTGCGGCACACCGGGGATATCCACCGTCCCGCCGCCGGCGAGCGCAACCGTCTTCGTCTGCTTCACGATCGCCACGTTGTTGTAAGCCAGCACGAGATTGCCGACGGCATCCCACACCGGCGCGAAGGACCGCTCCAGCGCCGCGTCATTCGAGAGCAGCGTGTCGAGGCTCCAGGTATTCGAGGCCGGATCGAAGACGCGGTAATGCGCATCCGCCCCCGCGGCGCTCATCTCCTCCCACAGCACCAGCACATTGCCGCCGGGACCGAGCGTGAGCGCGAAATCCGCAAAGCCCAGCGTCGTCGAATCGGGGCGCACCGCCACCGGCGCGCCGAGGAAATTGCGATCCATCACGAGATCGTTGCCCCGCTGCCACACCGCATACACCCCGCCGCTGCTGTCCACCGTGACTTTGGCGTTCTTATCCGGCACCGCGTCATTCGTGTAGCGCGTCTCGGCGCTCCATGTGCGGGTGGAGGCATCATAGACCCGGTAATACAGCTCCGTATCCGAGAGATCGTCGAGATTGCCATCGCCGTCCTTGCTCCAGAGATACACAGCCTTGTTCCCCGAAGCAGCGAGCGAATCGGAAAGCTCATTGGTCAGATTCACCACGAGGTTGTTCGTCACGCCCCAAGTCGCCGTCGCGCTGTCCCAGCGCTTGGAGATGATGCGGCTGTTCGTATCGTCGCCCGGCGCGCCGGTGCCGATCAACTGGTTCGCGTAGTTGCGCGTCCACGTCGCGATGAGGCTGCCGTTCGACAGCGGCCCGGCCAGCCTCGGGTTGTGATCGAGCACGCCATTATTCGAGAGCGCGACCGGCGCGGACCACGCCTGCGTAGCCGGATCCCAATAAGCCGACATGATCTCCATCTGCGCCGCCGTCGCCGCGAGATCGGTGCCGGTGAATGTCGCGTCCTGTATCTGCTCCCACACCGCCACCGCGCGCCCCGCGCCATCGAACGCCACCTGCGGCGCGAATTGCCCAGCTGGATTGGCCGCCACCGCCGCGGGCGTGCTCCAGTTCGTGCCGGTCAAAATGCGTGAACGCAATCTCCGTGAACTGCACCGGATTCGCCGCCCCGGTATCGCGCACATAGAGCAGCATCAGCTCGCTGCCGCGCCCCGCCAGCGCCGGCGCGGAATCGGGAAAGACATTGGCGAGCAGTGGCAGCGTCGCCTGCGCCGGCAGCCCCGGATCGCTGCCGGTCACCTGCGCGCCCCCGCCAACCTTCGCCGCTTTCGGCGCATCGGTCGCACCCGGCGACCGCGCCTGGCTCATGCGGCGGAAAATTTCGAGCGCCGCGCTTTGCTCACCGGCTGCCGCAGGGGCGAACGCCGCCCCGGCTGGCGCGAGTAGGAAAGTCTCCGCACCCGTCTCGCGCCACGGACGCTCGATAAGCTTCCAACCGCTGTCGCTTCCATTCTCCAACAGCATCCAAGGAAAAAGCACCGACTGCGCGTTTGGAGGATACGTGTAATTGATCCACGGTTTCTCGACCGTCTTGTGCAGAATCCACAAGGACACATCGATTCAGCTATACACTCGAAGGTTCACCTGGCGGAAAATTGGCGCGGGATAACCGAACTGCACCGTGGAAACGCACCCCGAGTACACCTTCACATTTGCGATCGGATTGTAAGTCGCTTCCAGACCCAGCGTGCCGCTCACGATCGCATCCTTGAACATGACTGGTTGGGCGTTGATCGCTGCCGAGCCGCTGATTCCCGGCGTCGCGTAGAGGATGATCGACACGGATTTCAAAAGACTCTCCACTCCGGGCACTGAGGAGAAGGTTTGCGTCAACCCCGGACCGAAAATATCGACCAAACCGACGCGCC
>JBBRXP010000060.1:0-29400 GCA_038238555.1 Chthoniobacterales bacterium
GGCCCCGATGGCGCGCTCTACGTCGTGGATATGTATCGGGAAAATATCGAAGAGCCTCACACCATCCCGGAGGGCATCCGGAAATTCCTCGACTTCGATAGTGGCAACGACCGCGGGCGCATCTACCGCGTGGTACCGGAAAATTTCCAGCGACCCGCGCCGGTGCATTTGCAAAACGCGACGACGGCCGAATTGGTCGCGCTGCTCGAGCATCCGAACGGGTGGCATCGCGAGACTGCCGCGCGGATGCTGTATGCGCGGCAGGACAAAAGCGCGGTGAGCCTGCTGGAAAAAAAGCTTGCGGAATCGACGTCGCCGCTCGGCCGGCTGCGGGCCTTGTGCGCGCTCGATGGGCAGGCGGCGTTGTCCGTCGAGCACTTGCTCAATGCGCTCATCGATCCCGATCCCACAGTGCGTGTAAACGCGGTGCGTTTGTCGGAAAACTTTTTCGATCAAAAATCCGAGCTCGCGAAAAAAATATGGTCGCTCGCGAGCGATCCCTCGCCACTCGTGCGCTACCAGCTCGCCTTCACGCTCGGCGAGATGCCGCCCGCCGGACGCGCCGCGGCGCTCGCGGAAATTCTCCGCCACGATGCGGACAGCCTCTGGACGCGCGCCGCGCTGCTCAGCTCGCTCGCGCAGGGCCGCGGCGAAGCGTTTGCCGCCGTCGTCGCGGATCCATCGCTGGCCGGATCAAGAGGCGGGCAGGAATTTTTGCGCAAACTTACCAGCCTCATCGGCGTGGCGAATCAACCCGAGGAAGTCGCGCGCGTTTTCGATTTTCTGACCGCGGCCACGACGCCGCCCGCGGCGATCTTGCGCGGATTGGGCGAAGGCTTGCGGAGCGCCGGCAGTTCGCTCGCCGCTGTGGACAAGCAGAACCACCTGGCGACCGCATTCAAGCGTGCGCGCCAGGTCGCCTCCGACGCCAAGGCCGCCGAACTCGATCGCGTGCAAAGCATCGAACTGCTCGGCCTCACCTCTTTCAAGGAAGCCGGCGCGCAGGTCGGCGCACTGATCGATCCCGGCCAGCCGCAGGCCATCCAGCTCGCCGCGATCGACTCGCTCGCGCAGTTTAAGGAGAGCGCCGTCGCAGCCGCACTGCTCAAGCCGTGGGACGCATTTACGCCGCGCCTGCGCAGCGAAGCGCTGAGGGCCCTGCTTGCGCGGCCCGAGCGCGCGCAAGCGCTGCTGGAGGCGATCAAGGCCGGCGCCGTCCAGGCCAGCGCACTCAACGCCTCGCAGATTCAATTTCTGCGGAAACACAAAAGCAAACCCGTGAGCGAAATGGCCGCGAGCGTCCTCGGTGCGCCGACGGCGAGCCCGCGGCAGGAAGTGCTCGCGACCTTCAAAGCCGCGCTGACCCTGCAAGGCGACGCCGCGCGCGGGCGGAAAATTTACCTCGAACGCTGCGTCTCATGTCATCGCGCCGAGAACCAGGGTTTCGCGCTCGGCCCGGACTTCGCCGCCGTGAAAGCCAATGGCAAAGAGAAGCTGCTCGACAGCATCATCGACCCCAACCGCGAGGTGGACCCGCGCTATCTGGCCTACGTCCTGGAAACCAAAGCGGGTGAGAGTTTGATGGGTGTAATCACGAGCGAGACGGCCGCCAGTATCGCGGTGCGCCAACCCTTCGGCAAAGAAGACACCGTGCTCCGCGGCGATCTCCGTCGCATGCAAAGCGTGGGCCAGTCTTTGATGCCGGAAGGTTTGGAAGCCGGCCTCACCCCGGCGCAGATGGCCGACCTGCTCGAATTCATCGAGACCTTGAAATAAGAGATGCGTCGGGCTTCCGCGCTTCGCCTGCGCCCTGGAGTCGTATCGGGCCGGCGCTTGCCGGCGCCGTGCTATCTGTAGCGAAGCGCGCTCACCTTGCGCCGTCCCGAATCTGCTCGAGATGCCGCCGGCGGTAGGCCGCCGGGGTGTGGCCGGTCTGGGCGCGGAAAGCGCGCGTGAAGGCGCTCTGATCGTAGAAGCCGCAGTCCAGCGCGATGGCGCCGGCGGGGTGATCGGTGGCGATGAGCTCCTGGCAGGCGGCCTGGATGCGCTGGCGGATAAGATAGCGCATGGGAGGTTCGCCGAGCAGCTTGCGAAAGAGGCGGGTGAATTGTCTCTCGGATAAATGCGTGAGCGCGGCGAGCTGCCGGGTCTCGATCGTCTCGCGGAAGCGGGTGTGCAGAGAGCGCAGCGCGGGTTCCATCTGCTGGAAAGGCTGCGCCACCCCGCCGACTTCGTGCAGATCGTAGAGGGCGATGGCCACGCCGCAGATGCGCCCGCGCGCATCGCGCAAGGGCGCGACCGAGACCACATACCAGTTCAAGGGGCCGGCGATGTCGGGCACCATCTGCGAGTAGTAGGTGCGGGTCTGGCCGGTGCGCATGGCGCGCTGATCCTCCTCGACAAAGCTGGCGCTGATCTCGAGCGGAAAAAAGTCGCGATCCCTCCGGCCGAGCATCTGCCACTCGTGCTGGAGATTGAAAATTTTGAGCGCGCGGGCATTGGCGCAGACGAAGCGGCTCCGCGCATCCTTGGCCAGGAAGGCGATCGTCGGCAGCGTGGCGAAGAGGCCGGCGAGTTGCAGCCCGCCGCCCATGCGGGCGTGAAAATTTCGCTGAAAGCGAAGAGCGTCGCGTTTTCCGAGCATGGCCGGAAAATACCAAAGGTTGGCGTTTCCTTCCAATCCTTCCCGCGTCCGGCGCGAGATTCTCCGGCTCCCACGATTTTGTCTTCACCTCCGACATCCACCGAATGATTTCCCTGGAAAACAAAGTCATCCTCGTCACCGGCGGCACGTCGGGCATCGGCGAGGCGTGCAGCCGGCATTTCGCGGCGCTCGGCGCGCGCGTGGTCGTCGCGTCGAACCAGGCCGATCGCGGCGCGGCGCTCGAAAAGGAACTGCGCGACGCCGGCCATGACGCGCGCTTCGTCTTCGCCGACGTCTCGCGCGAAGAGAGCGTGCAGGCGCTGGTCGCGCGCGCGCTGGAGTTTTACGGGCGCATCGACGGCGCGCATTGCAACGCGGGCGTGTGGGGCAAGGGCAAGGTCACCGAGTTTGACGACGCCGCGTGGGAGAAGATCATGGGCGTGAATGTGAAGAGCGTCTTCTGGACGGCGAAGCATGTGGTGCCCGTGATGGAGCGGCAGGGCGGGGGCGTGTTTCTCATCACCACTTCGGTGGCCGCGTTCATCGGCTTCCCGGCACACGCGCTCTACTGCGCGTCGAAGGCCGCCCTCGAATCGCTGGTGCGCTGCCTTGCGGTGGATCACGCGGGGCTGGTGCGCGTCGTCGGCATCTGCCCCGGCACGATCGACACGCCGATGCTCGCGGCCACTTGCGAAGGCTGGGACAAGCCGGTCGCGGAACTTTACGCCGAAGTCGCGCGCCGCATCCCGGTCCGCCGGCTCGGGCAACCCATCGACATCGCGCAGACCGCGGCGTTCCTCTTGAGCGACGAGGCGGGCTACATCAACGGGACTTCCCTCGTGCTCGACGGCGGGACGCTGGCGCTGCCGCCGTGGTAGGAAGACAAAATCATGGAGGACAAAATCATGAGGAAGCCGAGGCAGACAGAATCAGAAGCATGATTTTGTCTTCGATTCCGTAAGGCCCGATGAAGCCCGACCTCGCGAAATTTGAAAACGCGCTGCAGCTCGGCGGCATCCGCACCGGCACGCTCGAGACGCCGGGCGCGGGCGGCGGCGGTGCGGCGCGCGTAGCGCTCTTCGACACTGGAGCGGGGTTGCGCTTCACCGTCGCGCTCGATCGCGGGGGCGACATTGTGGACGCCACTTTTAACGACTGCGCGCTCGCCTACCTCACGCCGAATGGGCTCCTGCCGCCGAGTCCCGCATATCACACGGGCACGGAATGGTTGCGCGGCTGGGCGGGCGGGCTGGTGACGACGTGCGGCCCGCAATCCATCGGCGGTCCGCGCGAGTTGGATGGCGCGCAGACTTCGCTGCACGGCCGGTATTCGGGGCAGGCCGCGCAGATCGAGACGCTGCGCAATCCCGACCCGCATCGGGGCCGCGATGAAATGGAACTCGGCCTCGCGGTGCGTGACTCGCGGATGTTCGGCCCGGTGTTTGAAATCCGCCGCGTCATCCGTTGCGCGCTCGGCGTGCCGGAGATTCACATCGAGGACGAGGTGACCAATCGCGGCGACACGCGCGCCGCGCATCACTGGCTCTACCACTGCAATCTCGGCTACCCGCTGCTCGACCGCGGCGCGCGCTTCATCTATCGCGGAGCGGCGGAGTATTGGATCGTGCCGCCGCCGCCCGGCCAGGACATCGTGCAACCGCTCGCCGACGCCGCGATGAACCGGCTCAAGCGCGTGCCGGACTCCTTGCCCGAGCACGCGGGCAGCGGCGAACGCGGCCTTATCGTGGACACCGCGGCAGAGCGCGATGGCTGGTGCCGCACCGGACTCATCAACGACCGGCTCAAGCTCGGCGTCGAAATCGGTTATCCGAAGAAGGCGCTCCCGCGTATGGCGAACTGGCAGCACTACGGCCCGCGCGGCAGTTACGTGAGCGCGCTGGAACCTTTCGCCGGCTCGTTGCTCGGCAAAGCGCGCGACCGGCATCGGCTCGCGGAGCAGAGCCTCGAACCGGGCGAGACGAAAAAATACCAACTGAAAATTCGCGTGCTGTCCGGCGCCGCGGCGCTCGCGCAACTCCTCAAGAGCGACGGGCCGGTCCGCCACTAGCGCGCCATTTTTCATGAAGAAAATCAAATACGGCGTCCTCGGTCTCGGCTGGTTTGGCGAGAAACACTGTGAAGCGCTCGCGGCGATTCCCCACGTGGAACTGCACGCGGTCTGCACGCGCAATTCCCAGCGACTGAGTGGCACGGCGCAGAAGTTCGGCGCGACGAAAACTTTCACCGACTACCACGCGATGCTCGCCGATCCCGAGCTCGAGGCGGTGAGCATCACCACGATGTGGGATCAACACGCCGCGCCTGCGACGGCCGCGCTGCGGGCCGGCAAGCACGTCTTCCTCGAAAAGCCGATGGCCTCCACCCTCGCCGACTGCGACGCGATCGTGAACGCGGCCCGCGCGGCCAGGGGCTTTTTCATGGTCGGTCACATCTGCCGTTTCAATCCGCGCTACGCCGCCGCGCAGCAGGAGATCGCCGCGGGCCGGATCGGCAAAATCATTTCCATGTCCGCCCGCCGCAATCTGCCCGCGTGGGTCGGCGCCACGGTGCTCGACAAGATCGGCCCGATCATCGGCGACGGTGTGCATGACACCGACCTGATGTTCTGGTTCAGCGGCTCGCGCGCGGTCTCGGCCTACGCGCAGACGGTGAAGTTCCGCGACCACGCGCATCCTGACCTCGGGCAGGTGATGTATCGCCTGGAGAGCGGCGCGTCGTGCATCCTGGAATCCGTGTGGTGCCTGCCGGACACCACGCCCTTTCAGATCGATGAACGTCTCGAAGTCATCGGCACCGAAGGCGCCATCTCCATCCATGACACGCATCCAAACCTCATGATCGTGGACAAGGACGGCGCGCGCTGCCCGGACACCACTTACTGGCCTGCCGTGCACGGCCAACTACGCGGCGCGTTGCGCGAGGAGCTCGCCTACTTTGCCGACTGCATCGCGGCAGGGAAAAAGCCGACCGTCATCACCGCCGAGGAATCTCGCGAAGCCGTGCGCGCCTGCCTCGCCGCCGAGCAATCGGCGGCCACCGGGCAGGTGGTGAAGCTGTGAGAGTGGAAAGACAAAATCATGTTTCTGATTTTTTCACGCCCTCTCTCCCCGTGATTTTGCCTTAACTCATGGCGAAAAGACAAAATCATGGTGGACAATCGTATTCTTAATTCTGCCCAACCTCATTCTGCTTAACTCCGATTCCCTATGATTTTGTCCTCCAAGATTTTGTCTCCCATCGACCGCCGCGCTTTCGTCACGCGCGCTGCCACCGCGCTTGCCGCCACCTCCGTGGCGGGGTTCCCGATCATCGGGCGCAGCCAGGCCGCGGCGGCTCCGCTCAAGCTCGCGCTCGTCTCCGCCGCCACTTACGGCCTCCCCGGCCAGCCGCGCACGCCCGGCTCGCATCACGGCACCGCCTTCGCCACCACCTTCAATGGTTGGGACGCAGAGAAGGCGAAGTCACTCAAGGGCACCTTCATCAAATCCGGCCGCCGGCTCGAAGGCGCGCGGGTCGTGAAAATCTGGGATCCCGACAAAGCCGCCGCGCGCGCTCTCGCCGACGCCTGCGGCATCGAGACCGTGACCGATACGCCCGAGCAGTGCAGCGATGGCGTGGACGCCGTGCTCCTCATCGACGACGGCAGCGGCGCGCAGTGGAAATACGCGGAGCATCCGCTGCGCAAAGGCGTGCCCACATTTTGCGACAAGCCGCTCGCCATGACCGCGCGCGAAGCCGGCGCCGTGGCCGCACTCGCGCGCGAGACCGGGACGCGCTTCATGTCCGCGAGCAGCCTGCGCTTCGTCCCCGACATCATCACGCTGCGCCGCGAGCTGCCACAGCTCGGCGCCGTGCATCTCGCCAGCGCGGTGTGCGGCAATGAACTCGTCTATTACGGCATCCATGCGCTCTCGATGATTTACGCCGTGCTCGGCAAGGGCGCCGTGAGCGCGATCAATGTCGGCCAGCCTGGCGGCAATATCGCGCGCCTACGTTTCGAGGACGGTCGCGATGTCGTGCTCATCGTCGCCGACAAGCAGCGGATGCGCGCCGGCTACCAGATCAATCTCTACGGCGAAAAAACGTGGCGCAGCGTCACGCCGGATCTCAAAGACCTCTACGCCTATCTGCTGGAGGCCTTCCTCGACCTCGTGAAGACGGGCAAGGAAAGCGTGCCCGTCGAGGAGGAAGTGGAAGTCATCGCCGCCCTCGAAGCTGCGCAGCGCTCACTCGCCCTGGGCCGCGAAGTGACGCTGCGCGAAGTGATGTAGTTATGAATCAGATCGATCTCCACCACCGCCACGCCATCGTTACCGGCGGCGCCCGCGGCATCGGCCGCGCCATCGCCGAGCGGTTCCTCGCCTCCGGCGCCCGCGTCTCGCTCTGGGACGTGGATGCCGCGGCCCTCGCGCGGGCCGCCGGAGAAATGGGCGCGCCGGACACCGTGCATACTGCCACCGTGGATCTCGCGGACTTCGCCTCCGTGCAGGCGGCGACCGAGGCCACTGCGTCCGCCTTTGGAAAGCTCGACATCCTCGTGAACAACGCCGGCATCACCGGCGGCAACGCGAAAACGTGGGATCTCGATCCCGCCGATTGGCGGCGCGTGATGGAGATCAATCTGCACGGAGCGTTTTACTGCTGTCACAGCGTCGTCCCGCGCCTGCTCGCCAACGGCTACGGCCGCATCGTCAACATCGCCTCCATCGCCGGCAAGGAAGGCAATCCCAACGCCGCGCACTACAGCGCCTCGAAGGCCGGCGTCATCGCGCTCACCAAATCGCTCGGCAAGGAACTCGCCACCGCCAACATCACCGTCAACGCCGTCGCGCCGGCCGTCATCGCCACCGACATCCTCCAGCAGATGGCGCCCTCGCACATCGACTACATGCTCTCGAAGATCCCGATGGGCCGCTTTGGAAAAAAAGAGGAAGCCGCCGCGCTCGTCGCGTGGCTGTGTTCGGAGGACTGCTCCTTCACCACCGGCGCCGTCTTCGATCTCTCAGGCGGCCGCGCCACCTACTGAAGTGCCCTCGGGCCTTTCGCTCGAAAGCGCCGGATTGGCTTTCACCAGAAATCCGGAACGGATGCCGCCGCCTCGCGCAAACTCTCCCACAAAACCCCATGACCAAACCTTGTCTGCTTTTTCTTCTCCTCGTCTCGTTCGCGAATGCGCGCCCGCCTAACGTCGTCATTTTCTTCTGCGACAATCTCGGCTACGGCGACATCGGGCCGTTTGGCTCGACGCTGCATCGCACGCCGAACCTCGATCGGCTCGCCGCGGAGGGGCGCAAGTTCACGCACTTCTACACGTCGGCCAATGTCTGCACGCCATCGCGCGCGGGGCTGATGACGGGATGCTACGCGCAACGCGTGAGTCTTTTTGAAAATGTGCGCGGCGGTTCGGTGCTGCAGCCGGGCGAGCCGATCGGCTTGAACCCGGGCGAAGTCACCATCGCCGAGGTCCTCAAGCCCGCGGGCTACGCGACGATGCTCATCGGCAAGTGGCACCTCGGCGATCAGCCGCAGTTTTTGCCGACGCGGCAGGGCTTCGATCGTTACTTCGGCATCCCTTACAGCGACGACATGACGGAACGCGAAGGACAGGCGTGGCCGCCGCTGCCGCTCATGCGCGATGAGGTGGTGATCGATGCGCCGGTCGATCGCAACGGACTGACGCGGCGCGAGACCGAGGAGGCGATTCGCTTCATCACCGAGCAGCGCGCAGGGCCGTTTTTGCTCATCGTCTCACACGCGATGCCCGGCAGCACGAGCGCGCCATTTTCCAGCGAAGCCTTCCGAGGAAAATCGCGCAACGGTCCGTATGGCGACGCGGTCGAGGAGCTCGACTGGTCCGCGGGCGAAGTGCTCGACGCGCTCCAGCGGCTCGATCTCGAGAAAGAGACGCTCGTGATTTGGACGTCGGATAATTCCGCGGTGCGCCGCAATCCGCCGCAGGGCAGCAACGGGCCGCTCACCGGCTACATGGGCACGCCCGCGGAAGGCGGCGTGCGCGTGCCCTTCCTCGCGCGCTGGCCGGGCCATGTGCCGGCGGGAACGGTCTGCGAAGAGCTGGCGACGATGATGGACCTGCTGCCTACGTGCGCGCTGCTGGCGGATCGCAGCCCGCCGCAAGATCGCGTGATCGACGGAAAAAATATCTGGCCGCTCCTCGCCGGGGAGCCGGGAGCAAAGACGCCGCACGAGGCGTTTTTCTATTACCAGCTCGATCAGCTCCGCGCCGTGCGCTCGGGGCCGTGGAAACTTTTTCTGCCGCTCGAGCGCGAGCGCGTGCGTGCGAACACGCCGCCGAAGACGGTCCTTTCACCCGCGCGCCTTTTCAATGTGGTCGAGGATCCGGCGGAGTCGCGCGAGGTCGCGGCGGAGCATCCCGGGGAAGTCGCGCGCCTGCTCGCGCTGGCGGAACCCACGCGCCGGGAGCTGGGAGATCTCGACCGCCTCGGCACCGGGCAGCGTCCCGCGGGCTGGGTCTTCAACCCGCAAACCCAGCGCCTGCCGACCAAGCACTGATGAACACGTTAGGCGTTTCCTCCCGCCCTCTGTGAACGGAAGCCAATAAAATCCCAACTCGCAATGGCTCGCAGCATCCACACCACTAAGAAGCAAATCACCCGCGAGCGTTGGTTCACTCACACCGACGGCGTTCCCCAGACTTCAGACGCAACCGAACTGCAACGCAAAGACTTTCAGAAGACCCTCCACAAGGTCAATGAAGCCAGAAAGCGCCAAGCCATCAAACAGGACGCTCCCGCCCATGCCCATCTCTCGCTTCTTCGGAACGAACTAACCCGAACCATCAAGAAGCGCAGAACCAAATCCAATGAGACCGGCGACGCCTAACCATGCGCTGAAGCCAACGGCTCCGGCTGTCACGGCCTGTGCGGCAGACCGCCGCCACCTTTCCACCCACCGGCACAGGCCGCGCCAGCCTCCGCCGTGGCTGAGCTTGGGGTCGATCTCCGAAACCAACATGCGAAACATCTCCACTTCACTCACCCGGATTCTCATCACCGCCGCGTTCATGCTCGTGTCGCCTTCGCTGCACGCGGCGAAATTCACGGGCGAATCGGACATCCAGGCCGAGCCGCTTTCGCCGGAGGAGTCTATGGGGCGCATGCGCGTTGAGGAGGGACTGCGCGTGGAGCTCGTCGCAGCGGAGCCGCTGATTCGCGATCCGGCGGATGTCGCATTCGATGAAGCGGGCCGAATGTTCGTCGCCGAAATCGCCGGCTACAATCAGGCGGAGGGCGCGCGCCCGCGGTCGCGCATCCGGCTGCTCGAAGACTCCGATGGCGATGGCCGGATGGATAAGTCCACGATCTTCGCGGACGATCTCGATCTCGCGCAGGGGCTGCTGCCGACGCGCGGCGGGCTGATCGTGACGACTAACACGGGCATCCTTTTTCTGCGCGACGACGACGGCGACGGGCGCGCGGATTTCCAGGAAGTGCTCTTCACCTGCACGCCGGCCATCCACGTCGATGCGCAGATGTCGGCGCCGCGGCGCGGGATCGACAATTGGATTCACGTCAATCTCGGTCTGCAAAAAAAGGAGTTGGCTCGCCCCACGGCGCCCGAGCGCAAGCTGAGCCTCACGACCAATTTCCGGTTTCGCCAAGGCACCGATGAGTTCGGTGCGTCGGAAGGCGCGGGGCAGTTCGGCAAGGCCTTCGATGATTGGGACCGCGAGTTCTTCAGCCAGAACCGCAACCCGGGGATGGTCGCCGTGCTGCCTCAGCGATATTTGGAACGCAATCCCTTCGCGTTTCTCACGCGAAGCCACGAGGACGCGGTGCCCGCCGAGGGCGAGGGAAAGGTGTATCCGCTCAAAACTTTTCGGACCACCTCCAGCGCCCACGCCGGCACTTTTACGGCGGCGTGCGGGACGGGCGTCTATCGCGGCGACCTGCTCGGGCGCGAAGTTGCGGGGAGTCTTTTTGTCTGCGAACCGACGGGCGCGCTGGTGTCGCGCTGGATCGTCGAACCATTTGGACCAAGTTTCCGCGCGCATCGCGCGCAGCCGGAGCGCGAATTTCTCGCGAGCAGCGACGAGTGGTTTCGCCCGGTGAATACGACGATCGGCCCCGATGGCGCGCTCTACATTGTGGACATGTATCGGCGTTTCATCGACGGCGCGCGGTTTTTCCCCGACGACTACCGCGCGAAGAACGACATGGCCGCCGGGGCGGACCGGGGCCGCATCTATCGCATCATGCCGAAGGACGCAGGCAAGCCGCGCGTGACTGCGATGCCGCGCGAACCGGAGAAGCGCGTCGCGTTGCTCGAGCATCCGAACGGCTGGCAGCGCGACACCGCTCAGCGGCTACTGGTGGAAGCTGGCGACGCGAGCGTGCTGCCGGCGGTCGAAAAGATTCTGCGCGGCAGTTCATTTGCGCAGGCGCGGCTCCATGCGCTGTGGACCATCGAGGGCTTGGGAAAACTCACGCCCGCGCATGTCGCCGCGGCGCTCGACGACGCGGAGCCCGGCGTCGTGGAAAACGCGCTGTGGCTCGCGCCGCGTTTTGTGCGGACGAGCGATGCGATCCGCGAGCGCGTGATCAAATTGGCGTCGAACGAAAACGCGCGGCTTCGTTTCGCGGCACTGCTTGCCGTCGGCGATCTCGAAAGCGCCGACGCGACCAAATCCCTGGTGCAAGCCGCCGTGCATGACGCGGAAGACACGTGGATGCGGACCGCGATCCTGAGCGCACCGGCCACGCAGTCCGGCGAATTCCTGGCCGCGTTGCTGCGCGAGCCGACGTTTATTTCCACCGGCACCCGCGGCCACATCGAACTCGCCAACGGACTCGCGATGATCCTCGCCGCGCGCGGCAAGGCCGCCGAATTGAAACCGGTGCTCGCCGTCTTCGACGCGGAAGGCAACTGGTGGAAGATGGCCGTGGTGCGCGGCATCGCCGAGGGCCTTCGTCGGCAGGCCGCGAATGCCCTTCCCAAGACGATCTCCGCGCTTCTCGCCGCGCCGCCGCCGGAGCTCGCCGGCTCGCTGAGCGGCCTCGAAAAAGCGGTTGCATCTGCCGCCGCGATCGTGAGCGATAGGAGCCGCCCCGTGAGCGAGCGCCTCGCCG
Organism: Chthoniobacterales bacterium; assembly: GCA_038238555.1. GTDB lineage: Bacteria > Verrucomicrobiota > Verrucomicrobiia > Chthoniobacterales > Chthoniobacteraceae > JANNXQ01. The sequence goes on from JBBRXP010000060.1 coordinate 11,773, forward strand.
CCATCCCGCTCATCGAGCATCTGCCCAAGGCCGACGTTGCCGCGCTCATCGCCCCGCTTTTGAGCAGCCGCGAGCCGATCGAAATCCAGCAAGCCACGCTCGAGACGCTGACCCATCTCAAGCGCCCCATCGTCACGCCCATCCTCTACGCGCACTTGAGTGAGATGGGCACCGCGGCGCGCTCGGGCGCGATGCAGTATTTGCAACGCAACCCGGCTGAGCTTTTGCAAAAGATCAAAGCGGGCGTGCTCAATCCGGCGCTCGTGGACTCCCTCGGACGATGGCTCATTTTGAATTCAGCCGTCGAGGAAGTGCGCACGCTCGGTCAGGAAATTTTCGGCAAGATGGAAGGCGATCGCAAAGCCCTCGTGCAGCGCTACGCCACGGCCACCGCGAGCCTGCAGGGTTCGGAAGCGCGCGGACACGAAACTTTCACGCAGACCTGCACGGTCTGCCATCGCTTCCGCGGCGAGGGCAACGATGTCGGCCCCGATATTTCCGACGTGCGCATCAAGACGCCGGAGATGTTGCTCTCCGATATTCTCGACCCGAACAACGCGATCGATCCGCAGTGGGAAGCCTACACCGTGCGTGTAAAAGATGGCCGCGCGCTGGTCGGCAGAATGGCCTCCGAGACCAACGACGCGATTGTCATCAAAGGCCCCACCGGAAGTGAAACCGTCCCGCGCGCGAGCCTCGTGACGGCCGAACCGCTGGGCATGTCGCTCATGCCGCAAGGCCTCGAAGCCGCCATCGACGAGCACCGCATGGCCGACCTGCTCGCCTACCTGCGCAGCGAGCCTGCTGCGGCGTCGGCGACACAAGAGCCGGTCATCGTGCCCCGCGAAACCATTTCGCTCTTCAATGGAAAAGACTTTTCCTCGTTTTACACGTGGCTCGCAAAGTTCCGCTACGAGGATGCCGACCGCGTCTTCACGGTCGTGGAAAGCATCGACGGCGCGCCGGCCATTCGCATCAGCGGTCAGCATTATGGCGGCATCATCACGCGGTCGAATTACGCAAACTACAAACTCGTGGCCGAGTTCCGGTGGGGCTCGCTCACCTGGAGGCCACGCGTGGGCAAGTCGCGCGACGCCGGCATTCTCCTCCACTGCCAGGGCGAAGATGGCAACCACGTGAAGACCTTCGATTCGCAGTGGCCGCGCTCGGTGGAATTCCAAATCATCGAAGGCGGCACCGGAGATATTCTGCTCGTGAACGGTTACGATCGTGGAGTCGCCGAACCTATCGCGCCGCGGCTCACCGTGGCCGTGCAGCCCGGAAAAACAATTTGGGATCCGCACGGCACACCCACCGAATTCAGCACGGGCCGGCTCGACTGGCAGCACCGCGATCTCGGTTGGAAAGACGCGCTGGGCTTTCGTGGCTCGCAAGATGTCGAAAATCCGACCGGCGATTGGAACCGCATCGAGGCGATTTGCGAGGGAGGAAACGTCACCTACTTCCTCAACGGAACCAAAGTGAACGAGGGCACCAACGGAACGTTCCGCGAGGGAAAAATTCTCTTCCAATCCGAAGGCGCGGAAATTTTCTTCCGCCACATCGAGCTCCAGCCCCTGCCCGCGACGGCCAAGCCCGTGGGGAACTAGAGCAGATCCGTTCCCGAAGCCCGGGACTTCACTCGCGGCTTGTCACGCACAAGACCCGGCGGAATAGTTCCGCGCCGCATCCGCGCGATGAAAAAGAGCGAACGTATCTCCGTTTTGGTCGAGCAGTTCGGCGACGATCAGGTGGGCGCGCTGGACCCGCATTATCTGGGATACTTTGCGTGCTTCAATGCGCGGCAGTACTACGAGGCGCACGATGTCCTCGAACATCTCTGGCTGCGCACGCGGGATGCGGACCATCTCTTTTTCAAGGCGCTCATCCAAGTCGCCGGCGCTTTCGTTCACTTGCAGAAGCAGCACGTCTTTCCTGCGCATCCGAAGCACGCTACGCGGTTGCGGCCGGCGGTGCGACTCTTGCATCTCGGCGCGGCGAATCTCGCGCCATACGCGCCGCGGTATCTGCGGCTCGATGTCACGGCACTCACGCGGCTCTGTCACCATCTCGCGGCGGAGATTGTGAGCTCGGGGTTCACTCGCAATCCGTGGCATCCCGCGCATCCGCCGCAGCTTCACCTCGAAGCTTCGTGAGCGCGGCGTGCGATGTCGTCGTCATCGGCGGAGGCGGCGCAGGGCTCATGTGCGCGATCGAGGCGGGACGGCGCGGGCGGCGCGTGATGGTGCTCGAACACAGCGATCGCGTCGGGAAAAAGATCGCGATCTCCGGCGGCGGGCGCTGCAATTTCACCAACATCCACACGAGGCCGGAGCACTTTCTCTCGGTCAATCCGGACTTCTGCAAATCCGCGCTCGCGCGCTACACGCCGTGGGATTTTCTCGCGCTCGTGGAGAAGCACCGCATCGGCTACCACGAGAAGAAACTCGGGCAGCAATTTTGCAACACGAGCTCGCGGGCGATCGTCGAGATGCTGCTCGCGGAGTGCGCGGCGGTGGGCGTGGAGATTCGCACGCACTGCGAAGTCGCCGCGGTGAGCAAGCCCGAGCGCTTCCGAGTGGAGACAAATCTCGGCGCGCTCGAGCCGCACTCGCTCGTCATCGCCACGGGCGGTTTGTCATTTCCCAAACTTGGCGCGAGCGAGATGGGCTACAGGATTGCGCGGCAGTTTGAGTTGAAAGTCACGCCGCTGCGGCCGGCGCTCGTGCCTCTCAAGTTTTCCGCCTGCGACGCGCCCCTCGGTGCATTGAGCGGCGTGTCACTGCCGGTCGTCGCGCGCAGCGACGGCGCCGCATTCGCCGAGGATGTGCTCTTCACCCACCGCGGGCTGAGCGGGCCGGCGATCCTGCAAATCTCGTCTTACTGGCGCGAGGGCGGGACGGTTTACCTCGATCTTCTCCCCGACATCGACGCCGCCGCGTGGCTGGCACAGGCGCGCAAGTCGAAGGCGCGCCTGGCGACACAGCTCGGGCAGCACTGGCCGCAGCGGTTGGCCGAGGCATGGTGCGCGCGCCACGCGCCCGCAAAGCCGCTTCAGCAGTGGAACGGACGGGAACTGACCGGCTTCGCCGCAAATCTCCAAGCGTGGCCCATGGAAGCCGCCGGCACTGAGGGTTACGCCAAGGCAGAGGTCACGCTCGGCGGTGTGGACACGGTGGAGCTTTTCTCAAAGACGATGGAGGCTCGCAAAGTGCCGGGCTTGTATTTCATCGGCGAAGTGGTCGATGTCACGGGCTGGCTCGGCGGCTACAATTTCCAGTGGGCCTGGGCCTCCGGTCATGCCGCCGGACAGTGCGTGTGAACTCGATGAAGAAACCAATCCAACCCGCCAGCAGCGCGATGGCCGAAGTGCGCGCCATTTACGACGCTCTCGCCGCACGCCCGATCGAACGCGACTGCGTGCATCGCACCGAGTGCTGCCATTTCAAGCTCACGGGCCGCACGCCGTACCTCACACGCGGCGAGGCGCTCGCCGCGGCGAAGGCGTTGCGCGCCACCGGGCGCCAGCGCCTTCCCGAGCGCGACGATGGCGCCTGCCCGCTGCTCGCCGCGGATGGCCGCTGCTTGATCTACGACGGGCGACCCTTTGGCTGCCGCACACACTTTTGCGCCGCGGCCGGCGGGCCGTATGCGCGGCGCGAAGTCGTCGATCTCATTCACCGGCTCGAAGACATCGATCGCCAACTGGGCGGTGCGGGCGCGACGCCGCTTCCAGCCGCGATGGAGCAGGCGCTGCGCGAACTTTCGTAGCCCTACTGCCGCGCGACTTTTTTCGCGCGCCTAAATGCCTCGAGCGACTTCTCGGTGGCTCCCGTCTTTTGGTAGAGCGCGGCGAGCTGCTGCCACGCATCGGAGAAGGAAGGTTCGATTTTCACGGCCTCTTCAAACGCCGCGATCGCCTCCTCGTCCTTGCCCACATTTACGCAAAAGCTGCCGCGCGCGAAAGCGTCGGCCGCACGCTCCACCTTGTCGTTCTGCGGCAACGGCGGCTCGACTGCGGTCATCGACCCAGCGCTCACCGGAGTGTTCAGCCGTTGCGACAGTGCGAGACGGACCAGTTGCGCCTTCTTTGCCAGCGCGACCTCGACTGAGGTGCCCGGCGGTGTGTGGACGCACGCGCTCAACGCGAGCGCCGATGCAGCGGTGAAAGCGAGGCGGGATAACAGACGCATGGAAATCATCTTATTGGGTGGAGTTAAAAAAGCACGTCCTTTGCCCCGCGCTCACATTTGTCGCGGTGCTGCCTCGTCGCCGCGATCACTTGCAATCGCCATCCGCATCGGACTTAGTCTGCGCCCCATGCAGGTCCGCAACCTCGCCAAACCATTCAGCATCGCCGGTTTTATTTTCGGCGAAATCTACATGCTCCTGGTGTGCCTTGCGCCATATCGCAAAGGCCCGCCGGTGCCGCTCACACTGGCGATGCCGCCCTTGGAGCCATCCAGTCTCGCGCCCGGCACTCCGATTCCATTCGATGCGCTGGCGATAAAGATTGCCGTGAGTTCGATTTTTTTCGGCCCTTTCGGCGCGATGATCGGGCTCGGCGTTGGGCTGCTCATCGGCGGGGGGCTGCTCAGGCTATCGCGGCTGCGGCGATCACCCACTCGCGCGGACTCGGAGCTTCCGAAAACTTGAATAAGGGCGCGCATCAAGAGAGTGTCGCCACTCTTTGCGCGCAACTAAGCGGCGTAGTACTTTGGGTAACGGTAGTAGTAGTTATCCGGCACCTCGGCGTCCACGCAGTTAAGGATAAGTCCGAGAACATTTACCTGCCGCTGGTAGAGCGCGTCGAGGGCGCTGCGGGTGAGGCGGGCGGAAGTGAACTGTGCGCGCACGGCCATGAGCGCGCCGTCGAAATTCGGCGCGAGGGTCGGTGTGTCGTCGGTGGCCAGGATCGGCGCCGTGTTAAAGATCGCCAAGTCGTAAGCTTCCTTGAACTCCCCGAGCAAGCCGACGACTTCCGGTTTCAGGAGTAACTCGCCGGATTGATTGGTTACCGGGCCGCGCGTGATTAAGGAAAGGGTCGGATAACACGTCCTTTGCACCGCGGTTTTCCACGGGATTTCGCCGCGCAGGATGTTGGAAAGGCCGGGCAGGCTCTCGATGCCGAATAACTCCGCGAGGTCGCCTCGGCGAAGATCTGCATCGACGAGTAACACCCGCGCGCCCGAGGCGGCCATGGTAATGGCGAGGTTACTCGCGATGGTGCTCTTGCCTTCGTTTGGAATGGCGCTGGTCACAAGGATTGCGCGCAGTTCCTTTTGATTGGGCATGAAGATGAGCGAGCTGCGCAGGCTGCGGAAAGCCTCGGCGTAAGTGTAACGATCATCTTCTTCGCGCAGCAGCGGGAGCCCGCCGGCATTGCGGCTGCCGATTACATTCGGAATCTGCGCGAGGATCGGCTCGGAGAATTGCTGCAAGAGTTCCGAGGAAGAAGAGAGCCGGTCGTCCATGCGGTTGATGACCAAAAGAATGAGCACTCCGAGTAACAGGCCGCCGAGGAATCCAATGAGAAGGTGCTTTACGTTACCCTTGGGCACTTCGATGGGCGGTGAAGCCTTGGCCATCACCACCAACGGATCGGGGTCGGAACTCGATCCAGTCATGATGTTACTTACACTGCCGAGTAACTTCTCAAGCTGGCTTTGCGTGCGCGCCACATCGCTTTGCAAAGTTTGGTGCACGGCGTCCTTGCGGCTGGCTTCCTGCACCTTTGCATCCCAAGTCTGGATGCTTGTATCGAGGCTTTTGAGTTCGGCTTTGATGGCCATCGCGCGGTTGACGCTCGCCTCGGCGTTCTGTGACTTAATCACATTGAGAGTGCGCTGGATGCGCTGAAGGTCTGCCTTCAATCCTTCCAGTCGCGGATGCTTCGGCTTCCAGACGGTGGCGCGCTCTTCAAGCTCCGCCTGCTTCTGGGTAAGCTCCTGAGTCTTCTGTAGAAACTGCGTGTAGAGCTCGCCGTTGAAGGCTGGTTGCGACATTGGAGGTGCGCCCGCCTGAGGCTGGCCGCCAACCATTTTCGGAGCGGGCGCAGAAGTCGGAGGTAATGAAAGAAGCTGGTCGGGGGAAAGATTCTCCAGACGTTGCAATTCGTTTTGCAGCGCGGCCTGCTGGTTCTTGAGACCGGAGAGAAAGACCGCGGCGCTTTTCGCCTGCTCGGTCCAGAAAGCCATGTTATTCTCCACGACGTAGTCCTGCAGCTTAGCCTTCTGAGTTTCGAGTTCCCTCTTCATTGTAGTTACTTGATCGCCCAGTTGGCCTGTAACTTCCGACTTGATGCCACTGCGCTGTTCACCGCGCACGGCTCTTAGTTCCTCGACCACAGCATCGACGAAGCGCTGCGTGAACTCAGGATTCGAGCCGACGCCGCTGACCGTGAACACACTACTGCGCGGAGCCGCCGAGGGCGTAATCTCCACGGTGTTGCCAGTAAGTTGCGGCGCCTCGAGGGCCACGCGCTTGTAAGCGCGGTCACGCACATTTGGACTCTTAAGTTGCTCGATGGTGGTGCCGATGAAGTTACCGGTAAAGTCGCGATAACCACCTGGCTGCTCCTGAATCAATTCTTCGCGAATCATTAACTGGCTGGTCGATTCAAAGAGACGGGGCTGGGTGAAAAGGACGTAACCTTTGTAACCCATGCACAGGGCCAAGGTAAGAGCCAGCACCCACCAGTGGCGTCGGACCACCGCACGGTAACGAAAAAACCTGACCCCCAGTGAGGCAAGAAATGGCTGTGAAGGAGGCTGTGGATCGACGGAGTCCATGTTACTTCTTGAAGAAGGCCTGCGGGACGTAAACCCGATCGCCATCCTGCAATACCAGGTCCTTTTCTACGCGGCCCTTGTGGATGACGTCTTTTACGTCCACGACAAACGTCTTCACGCCGCCGGCAGTCTTCCGAGTTACTTGCACCTTGCGATCGTCGGCCCACGCTCCGAAACCGCCGGACTTTAAGATCGCCTCGCTCAGCTTGAGGGATTCGTTGGCGATCAATTCGACCGGACCCACTACGCGCACTTCGCCGGCGAGATAGACGATGCCGGATCTGACCATCGTAGGGCTTACACGATCGATGGAAAGATTCACCGTTGCCTTGTAGTAGTAATCCACTTCCAACCGGTGCTTGATATCCGCGGTGGCCTCGCGCGTTGTCTTACCCACAACGTGCACTCTGCCGAGAGGCGGAACATCCAGGTCTCCAGTCGCGGTGATCACGCGCGGCAGGGCGCCGTCGCGATCTTCCACGATCTCGAGAGTAACTTGATCACCGGGGGAAAGCTTCTTATCGGGATCGACCGCCTCCATCCGCTCTGCGGGATAAGCCGGTGGGTAACTGCCGCCTCGAGGGCTGACCGCTTCCGCCCGCGGCGCCTGCGCTGTTAGCATTCCTTGCGCCGCCAGCAAGGCGGCCATGAATCCTGTGAGATGAGTTAGGTAACCACGCATAGGCCATGACGGGCAACGTCAGAATTTGTAGTAGAGACTGAGGAACGCGAGGTTCTGGTAATAGTCGGACTCGGGTAAGTTGGAGTCTTTCCAGATATAGCGATAATCGAGCCCCAAGGTGATGGAATTTGAAAAATGGTAACGCACTCCAAAAGCCGCGCCAATCCGATGCGCCTTTTCGCCGAAGTCCCCGGATGTCTCGTAGTATTCGTAGAAGAGCGTGGGGCCGAGGTCGATCTTACCTTGATTGACCCTCCAATCTGCCGAGTACTCGACGTGATAGAGATCGTAGAAGTTTGTGTTAAAGCCAACTTCCGAAGTCTTGGAAGCAAGGAGCCGGTGTTGGAAAAACTCGGACGGTCTGTTATTGATCTCCAACTTAATGTAGTAAGTGTTGGACTCGTCGCTATCGCTCAGAATGCGGCGCACAGCGCGCGAGTCTTCCCCGCTAAGGTTGACATCGCCGATGCGCGAACGGCTGAAATCGCTCGTGCCATCGGGCTCGAGAGCCTGGTAGCCGGCTTCGAAATAAACGTTGGTATAAGGAGAGAGCTGCCATTCGACGAAAGGACCCACGAGTATGTTATGGGCGTCGCTCCGGTCGCTGCTATCGAAGTCGATCCAACTGTAAGCGGCGTTAAGTCCCACCTTGACGGTCGGCGCGACTTGAACCGCCGGCCTCACATAGAGGGTATCGATCGAGCGGTCCTGGAGCTGGAAGTCCCCGCCGTTGGTCCACAAATTGTAATGATCGTAGCCGAAGTTGATCGTCGTCCATGCGTTCATGGGATACTCGAAGAGCACGCCGGCCTGGTTTTCGTAACGACCGTACTTCACCGTGTTACTTAAGACGGCGATGTCGTAAGTATCTTCCTGGTATCCGAAGCGGTCGCGGAGGGTGATCTTGACGGGGCCGGCCAGGAAGGTGAAGACCACTTCGGAATTCGGGGAGATGATGACGCCGTCGCTGTCGAACTCGGAGTGGTCGAAGTATTTTGTGTAACTGATCCCCAACGAGAGGTGGAGCGTGTTAAGCTCCGTCATGCGCCAGGAGGCTTCCAGGTCGAGTACAGGGCGGAAGATAACATCCGACAGCCGGTTGTTGTCGGAAAGGTTGATGTTGTCGTTGAATTCAATGCCGACTCCGGCGGCCAGACCGAAGCGGACCGGTCCGATGGCGAAGTTATACTTATCGGCCTCCTCGGCTTGTTCGGCGGGGGTAAGTTCCTGACCGGGACGCAGCGGCCGGAGGCCGCTCGGCGACGAGGTTTGGTAGGAGTAATCGGAAGGAACGATAGGGCCGAAGCCACCTGAGGATCGCGAAGTGCCGAAATCCCGGAAGAAATCCTGGGCTCGCACCGCGCAGGGGTGGAGGGTTGCGGCGAGGCCGACAAGAAGCAGTAAACGACGCAGGGAACGATTCATAGTGGTAAGCGATGGCATGGTGGGCGCATTTGTGAGCACGTGGTCGAGGAAGGCAATCCCGAAAAAATGCGAGGTTACTTGCGGACCGACTTCTGTGCCTCGGTGGCTCGCACGATGCGGAAGCCGTAGTTATCCGTGCAACTGTCGGGAGCGGCGTGGACGCGGCAGGAAGAGAGCAGGCTGAGCTTGAGCGCGCCGTTATACCACGAGGCGCCGCGGAGGACTCGGTGTTTAACGTCGGCATTCCAGGAATCCATGACCCACTGCCAAACGTTGCCCCCCATGTCGTAGAGCCCGTATTTGTTTGGCGGGAAGGTGCCCACTGGGGAGGTCCATGCGAAGCCGTCGTTGTAACCTTTGATGGCGACATCCGAGCCGGTCTCTTCTCCGGTATAGTTGCCGGCATTCTGCGGAGGCGGCCATTGCGTGCCCCAGGGATAGACATCTGGCACGCCCATATCGCGGGCTTCCGGGGTCTTGCCGCTTTCTTCGGGAAGGCCGACCGCAGCGCTCCACTCGCTGTCGGTCGCGAGGCGGTAGTAATTAGTTGCCGGCAAGGTTCCGTCCTTGTGTTCCTTATCGGTTAGCCACTTGCAAAAGGCGATGGCCTCCTGCCATGTCACATTGACCACGGGATGGTCGGATCCCTGTTTGAAGCCCGGCCCTTTCCATACCGTGGACTTCATATTCACGGCTGTCGCAAAGGCTTCGAAATCTCTTACCCGCGTCTGCCAAATGCAGAAAGAAACATCGCCGACTGGCGCGAATTTCATGCCGAGACTGTTTTCGCCACCGGCGTTTGGCGGAGGCGGAGTCACAGCGGGCGGTAACTTGGTAGGTTCCGTCTTCATCGCGAGAGTCGCGGAGGGTAATGCTGCCTTGTCGGCGTCCGCGATTAACTCGGGCGTTGGCGGTTTCTCGGCGACTGGAGTTACTTGGGATGTGGGTGCCGACGCCTTGTCCGGCGCGGGATTTCTGGAACTGGACGGCGCTGCAGGGAGGGCCTTGCGAGCTTCCTCCTCGGCGCGCTTTTGGATGGCTTCGCTGTCTTTGCTCTTTGTCTCGGCTTCGGAAATCGCCTTCTGCGCTGCCTCGAGCACTTTCATCTTGTCATCGAACATCTTTTTCATCTCCACGATTTCCTTCTCGATCCGCTGCCTTTCCTTCCCTTTCTCGTCCCGCACGCGGTCGGCCTCTTCGCGCGCCTTACGAGCGTTTTCGACGATCATCGTGCGACTCACGGCGGCTCGCGCCAGCTCGGCGTCTTGTTCGGCTTTGGCCAGCGTGGCGGCCTGTTGCTGACGAGCGGCCATGGAATCGGTCACCGCTTTGTCGAGCGCGCTGGCGGCGCGCTGTTTGTCGGTAAGTATTTTTTGGAGCGATTGAATTTCGGCGTCGGCTTTTTCCTGGGCGGCGAGTCTCTCCTTGTTTTGTGTTTCCATCGCTGCGAGCGCCTTCGTTGCTTCCTCGGCCACGCGCGATTTTTCGGCCGCGACTTGCTGGGCTTTTCGGGCTTCGAGTTCGGCGGCTTTCTGCGCGTCTTCCTTTTGCTTGCGTTGCTTGACGAGGTCGTCGGTTTCGCGCTTCAGCGGAGAAATGTCGCGGGTCTTTTGCTCGATGGATTTTTGTAACTCAGCGATTCCCGACGTGGCATCCCGGTGTTGCTTGAGCAGGTTCTGATGCGCTTGATCGGCGGCTTGCGCGGCAGCTTTGAGTTTCTCGAGGGCCGCCACTTTTTCGGCGACGGCGGGATTCTTGTCGATGGCTTCGACTTCGGCCGACGATACGGCGGCCGCGGGCACCGGAGGAGTCGCCGCTGGCGTGGGTGTCGGTGGCGTGGGAGCAGGAGTCGCCGGACGTTTCGGCGTGCGAGGAGCGGCTGCGAGGAGGACTGGTTCGACGGGTGTTGGCTGCACCGATTTTGCGGGCAACGGCGCGCTCGGTTCAGGTTCGATCTTGTTAGTCACCGATGTGAGCTCGAAGCCGTAAGCCTGTTCCGTGGTGGCGATGTCGGTGGGCGGCTGCGTGCCGTCATGCTTTATAAGCACGTCTTTGAAATAGTAACCTGCCAACCCGATGGCAACGAGCGCCGCCGCCACGCCGAACGCGGAGATGCGGCGGCGCTTCGGGCGGAGATTGGCATAATCCTCGGGAGACGCTGGGCGCTTGAATGGCGACGCGGGCTTTGCCGGCTGCTTGCCACCGCTCGACTCGCTGGTGGCTTCCACTTTCCGCGCCGCTTTCATCTCGGCGACCAACTCGGGAAATTTTTTCCGCGGCGCGGCGACGGGCTTCTCGGGCTCGACAGGTGCCGGCATTTCGACTGGCTCCGCCGTCTCCACTGGAACCGCGGGCACTTCCTCAGAGACCGGTTCATTAGCTTCGGCGGAGACTTCCGCCTTTTCGAATTCTCGCGGTGGCGGCGCGGGACTCAAGACTTCCACCGACGCGAGTGCAGACGCGATGTCCGCGGCCCGGCTCGGCCGCTGCGTGGGAGCCTTCTGAAGGCACGCCGCGATCGCTTCATCCAGCGAAGGATCGACTCCGGCTTCTTTGCGGCCGAGCTCCGACAGGCGCTCGGACATCCGGGCCGGCACGCTCGTGCGAATTTGGCCCGCGAGGTCGGCGCCGGAGAAGGGCACTTCGCCGGTGAGCAATTCATAAGACAACACGCCGAGTGAATAGATGTCGTCGGCGCGCGTTGCCGCCTGGCCGTCGATTTGTTGCGGGCTCAAGTAAGCGAGGTGCGCGTCCTTCCCGCCGGGTCCGCGACCCAGGGCTTCGTGGATGCAGCGACTGATGCCGAAGCTCGAGACGAGCAACTTACCCGCGGGATCGAGATACAAATTGGCGGGCGCGAGATCGCGATGGGTAAGGTTGATCTTGTGCGCATCCTCGAGCGTGTGGGCGAGCTGGCGAATCCACGGCGCGACATCCGCAGCTGCAAAACCACTTCCATGTTTGTTCTTCAAGATTGCGGCGAGCGATTCAGCCGGCACTGGATCCATCGACACCGCGGCCCATTCCGACTCTTCGATCAAGTCGTGAACGCGCACGATGTTTGGGTGGATCAATTGGCGGTTGCGCTTCACCTCTTGGCGCAGCTCGCTCATGGTCCGCGCGTCGCTGCGCAAAGCTTGCGGGACAAAGTGCAGGGAGATGTCTTTGCCCAGCACTTCGTCATGGGCGAGCCACACGATGCTATCGTCGCCGGCATCCACGCGGCGCCGAAGCAGGTAACATCCCGCTAACTTCTGGCCCTCGGCCAGATCGAGGCTTGGTAACTCGGTAACACTGGTTGGATCGGATGGGTTGGCAGTCACAAGTTTAGTTCCTTATTGGTTATTTGATGGGGACTCGGGCGCGCGAATGACATAGCAGTTCACAGACCATGAGCAGTTTGATTACCGGCTCCCCCTTGGATTGCCAACCCAAATTCCACGCGAATCCGAGATATTCGTCGCCGGCCTCTGTTTTTAGTAAAAATAGCCCTTGCGTTTAATTATACCGCGAGAATAGTCCGCACTTTCACAGTTCTAACTCGCATTCCGCGCGGAAGAATTTTTAGTTCACAAGTCGTTCCCTGAAGAATAAGTAACCTGTTTATGAAACTGAAATCCCTGGCACCGCTCGCAATCTTGGTATGCTCGAGTATCGCATTTGCCGCCGACGCCGATCTGGCCGCGAGACAATTGCAGTTCTTTCCGAAGAACCTCGCGCGCCATCACGTTGGATCGAATTTGTTTTTGTTTAACCCGGCCAAGCGCAACTTCGAACCGACGGAGGCGGCCGCCGCGTGGCTCGACGATGACGTGACGACTGGCTGGCCCGTGATGGCCGGCCCGCAGCATTATCTGCTGGCGCTCAGCGAGCCGGAGACGCTCACAGGGTTCTGCATCTCGACACGGCTGGCCAAAGGAACAGTGACTCTTTACGCCGGCGACGAACCGGCTGCGCCGTCGGCGAAGACGTGGACGGTGATTGCGCGCGACATTCCTCTCGAGTCGATCAACGACAAGAAACTCGCGCGGTCATTTAACATACTCGCGAAGTATCTGCTCATCGAGACAAACATCGCGGACCCGGGGCCGATGTTCAGCCTGTATGTATATGGCGACAAGCCCGCGGTGAGTTACGACTCGCGTCCGCGTGATCGTGCCATCGACGTGCAGACAGTCTTCGGCCGTTACGTGAATGATACGGGGGCGATCAATGCCGCGGCTCTTTACGCGCACGGTTATGTCCAGTTCGCGAATTCCCCTGATGGATTTAAGGCGTGGCAGGATGCCATCGACGACAACCCCGCAACCGCGCTCGCGGTTCTGCCTTCGGGTGCCGATGCGGGTGTGGTCATTCGTCTCGGCACGCGGCGTTCGATCTCGCGTGTCGCACTCTTCACCGGCGCCAACGCTCGCGGCAAAGTGGATGTATTCGCGCTGCCGGAGTCGGCTGCCGCGCAGTCTGGCAAAGCGGTGTCTGTCGCGAGTCTCACGCCCGCCGTCACCGTCGTGCTCGATGGATCGAGCGTGCGCTCCAGCATTGATTTCCCGGCGCTCGAAGCATCGGCACTCGCGCTGCGCTGGACGCCGGATGGCGGCGCCGACACGCTGGCGATTCGCGAGTTCGACGCGTTTGGCGGCATGGCCCTCGCGGACTACGAAGTCGGCCTCAAGCCCGAAGCCGTGGCGGCGTTTGGCGGCGACCGCGGCCCCGATCCTTCCAAGGACGGCAAGTCACTCAACGACGTGAAGGATCCGAAGGAAGTCGCCCTCGGCCCGCCGTCGCCGTATCTGCCGGGCTCGCTCGGCTTCCCGCCGAATATCGATCGCCGCCGCGTCGAACCCCCGAGGCCGCTGAGCCCGTAGCAGCCGTTTCAAGGTTGGTTTAAAAAAAGCGCGAGGTCACTCCTCGCGCTTTTTGTTTGTCCGCGTTGCTCCGCTGCTCGCGCCTGTTACAAGCGGCGCGTGCTTTTTTGGAATGTTTTCTTTCAAGTGCTGCTGCCGATCCTCGTGATGTTTGGCAGCGGGTGGGTGCTCGATCGCCGCTACCGGCTCGATCTCGACACGCTGGTAAAGCTCAACATCAACCTCTTCGTCCCCGCGTTCATGTTCGTGCACGTAGTGGATTCCGATCTCGCCGGCGGCGTGGCCTTGCGCGTGATCGGCTTCACGGCGTGCGTCATCGCCAGCATGTTTTTCTTGAGCGCACTGCTTGGGAAAATCGCGGGATACGATCGCCCGCACGTCCGTTCGCTGCAGCTCGCGACGATGTTTTACAACTCCGCCAATTACGGCATCCCGCTCATGACACTCGCCTTCCCCGCCACCGGCGCGGTGCTGCAAGTCTTCATCGTGCTCGTGCAAAACTTGGGCACCTTCACCATCGGCCTCTTCCTCGCCAACTCCGCCCATCGCTCCGGCTGGCGCGCGCTGCTGCCCACGCTCCGGCAAGTGAGCATCTGGGCGGTGGCCGCGGCGTTCGCAGTCCGCGCGCTGCACTGGCCGGTGCAGGAATGGCGGTGGCTCTGGGTGCCCTTGCAATACTTTTCCTCCGCGCTCGTGGCCTTTGCGATGGTCACGCTCGGCGTGCAACTTTCCCAGACCGAACCGCGCCAGCCCGCGGGCCGCATCGCGTGGGCGCTTGTGCTGCGGCTGGTGGTCAGTCCGCTCATCGCCTGCGCGCTCGTTCCGGTCTTCGGCTTCACCGGAGAACCAGCAAAGATGATGATCATCAGCGCGTCCTTCCCCACCGCCGTGAACACCGCGCTCATCGCCCATGAATTTCACGCCGACTCGCACTTCGCCACCGCCGCCGTTTTTTACAGCACACTGGCCAGCATGTTCACGGTGACTCTGCTCGTCGCGCTCTCGCGGCTGGTGTAGTTCGTCATTCGTCATTCGTCATTCGTCATTTCCCACATGTCCTCACCCTTCCTCATCGCCAAAGGCGACACCGACATTTTCTTCCAGCCCGAGATGGGCAATCGCCACGGCCTCATTGCCGGCGCCACCGGCACGGGCAAGACCGTGACCCTCCAGACACTCGCCGAAAATTTTTCCGCGCTCGGCGTGCCCGTCTTCATGGCCGACATCAAGGGCGATCTCACCGGCCTCGCGAAAGCCGGCAGCGCCGTTCCGAAAGTCGCCGAGCGCCTCCGCGCGCTGCACATCGCCGACCACGCATTCACCGGATTCCCCGTCGTGTTCTGGGATATCTTTGGAAAATCGGGCCACCCGATTCGCGCGACCGTCAGCGAGATGGGGCCGCTGCTTCTCTCGCGCGTGCTCAATCTCAACGACACCCAGGAAGGCGTGCTGCAAATCCTTTTTCGCGTCGCTGATGAAGGCGGCCTGCTGCTTCTCGACCTCGCGGACTTGCGCGAGATGCTCACCTTCCTCGGCCAAAATTCCGCCGACCTCACACTGCGCTACGGCAATGTGAGCGCCGCCAGCGTCGGCACCATCCAGCGCGCGCTGCTCAACCTTCAGCAACAGGGCGGCGACAAATTCTTTGGCGAGCCCGCGCTCAATCTCGACGATTTCATCCAGACCGCGCCCGACGGCCGCGGCGTCATCAATATCCTCGCCGCCGAGCAGCTCATGGCCAGCCCGCGCACTTACGCCACCGCGCTCTTGTGGATGCTCAGCGAACTCTTCGAGCGCCTGCCCGAGGTGGGCGATCTCGACAAGCCCAAGCTCGTCTTCTTTTTCGACGAAGCCCACCTGCTCTTCACCGATCTGCCGCAGCAGCTCGAGGATAAGATCGAGCAAGTCGTGCGGCTCATCCGCTCGAAAGGCGTGGGCGTTTATTTCATCACGCAGAACCCGCTCGACGTGCCGGAGAAAATCCTCGGCCAGCTCGGCAACCGCGTGCAGCACGCTTTGCGCGCCTTCACTCCGCGCGACCAGAAAGCCGTGCAGAGCGCCGCCGAAACTTTCCGGCAAAACCCAAAGCTCGACGTGGCCGCCGTCATCACGCAGCTCGCCGTGGGCGAAGCGCTCGTCTCCCTGCTCGAACCCGGCGGCACGCCAGCGATCGTCCAGCGCGCCTTCATGCTCCCACCTCACAGCCAGATCGGCCCCATCTCGGACGCCGAGCGGCAGGCCATCATCCAAGCCAGCGTGCTTTTCGGGACATATGAAAAGAGCGTCGATCGCGAGAGCGCCGCCGAAATTCTGCGGGCCCGCGCCCAGGCGCGCACCGCCGCTGCTCCGGTCGCATCGCCCGCCGGACCCGCCGCGCCCTCCGCCGCCGGCGCCGCCGGAGGATTCTTGAAAGACCTCGTCTTCGGCTCCACCGGCCCGCGCGGCGGCCACCACGCAGGCCTCGCGGACAAAATGATCTCGAGCACCGTCCGCACGATGGGCTCCACCGTCGGCCGCGAAATCATCCGCGGAGTCCTCGGCTCCCTCTTCAGCGGACGGAAGCATTGAGTGCTCCCGCGGCTTCACAAACGAGCCATGCAAACTCCCCCATCCCTCGCGCTTTTCATCCAGCAAATCGCAACGGCCGCCGCGCTCTCGCTCTCCGCAAGTGCCGCGGAGGAAGCGCCACCGCGCATGATCGGCTTCTCCGAGGCGCGCGCGAAGGAGCAGGCAGCGCTCGAGGCGAGATTCGACGCGCAACTGCGCGCCGAAGATCAGCGCGCATGGGTCGAGCAGATGGCCTCCGCGCCCAATCACGTCGGCACGCCGCACGACAAGGCCAATGCCGACTTAATGCTCGCGCAGTTCCGTGAATGGGGTTGGGACGCGCGCATCGAAACGTTTGAGGTGCTTTATCCAACTCCGAAAAAAACGGCTCTCGAACTCATCGCGCCCACACGCTTCACGGCGCGCATGCACGAGCCGGAAGTCGCGGGTGATCGCACGTCGGGCAAATCGCCGGACGCGCTCCCGCCATTCAACGCCTACAGCGCGGATGGCGACGTCACCGGCGAACTCGTCTATGTGAACCACGGGATGCCCGACGATTACATGGAACTCGCGCGGCACGGCATCGACGTGCGCGGAAAGATCGTCATCGCGCGCTACGGCGGCGGCTGGCGCGGGCTGAAGCCGAAGCTCGCTCACGAGCACGGCGCCACCGGTTGCATCATTTATTCCGATCCGCACGAGGACGGTTTCGCCGCCGGCGACGCGTATCCGAAGGGCGCGTTCCGGCCCGCCGATGGCGTGCAGCGCGGCTCGGTAATGGACATGCCGGTTTATCCCGGCGATCCGCTCACGCCCGGGGTCGGCGCGACTCACGATGCCAAACGGCTCGCGCTCGCGGATGCGAAGACGCTGATGAAGATCCCCGTGCTGCCGATTTCGCACGCCGATGCGCAGCCGCTGCTCGCGGCGCTCGACGGGCCGGTCGCGCCAGCATCGTGGCGCGGTGCGCTGCCGATCACCTATCATCTCGGGCCGGGGCCGGCGAAGGTGCGGCTCAATGTGGAATCGGACTGGAGCCTGAAGCCGATCTACAACGTGATCGCGCGGCTCGAGGGCAGTGAGTTTCCAGACCAGTGGATCGTGCGCGGAAATCATCACGACGCCTGGGTGCTGGGTGCAAACGATCCGCTCTCCGGCAACGTGGCGCTGATGGCCGAGGCGAAGGCGATCGGCGCCCTGGCAAAGGAAGGCTGGCATCCCCGCCGCACGCTGCTCTATGCGAGCTGGGACGCCGAGGAGCCGGGCCTCATCGGCTCGACCGAATGGGCCGAGGCCCACGCCGACGAACTGCGCC
>JBBRXP010000061.1:0-28900 GCA_038238555.1 Chthoniobacterales bacterium
AAGCTCAAACAATTCCGCCGCCTCGCCACCCGCTACGACAAGCTGGCGAAAACCTTCTTCGCCGCCGTCTGCCTCGTCGCCGCTTTTCTCATCATCAAGAATTCGTGAACACGGCCTAACCCGATCGACATTGTAGATCGCGAAACAGGCGCACTGACACTGCTCTTTCCGCATAACCGCAGCTTCGTGCGTTTGAAGCCGGAGGCGGAGCATCATCCATCCACTCCTTCCGGGCTGCCGCCCATGCCGGCGATGCGGCCCGGCATTGGGCCGCAAGCTAACGCCGCGTTGCCTGATCCTGCCACGATCGGACCGCGTAATCTGCCGGGCGCGCCACCAGCATCAGCGCAGATTCCCGCTCTTCCTGCACCACCAGCGGGCTTGCCTCCCGGCACCGGTCCGCAACTTGGAAATAACTCTGCGACGGCGCAGCTTCCAGCCACGTCACCTGTTCCTTTTGCCGGTGGAATGCCATGTTCAGGCAACCTCCGAGGCGAAGACCATTTTCGGTTTTTCCTGCATCCGCTACGAACTCAAACAGCGCGGCGAGACGATGGAGATTTGGGCGACGGACAAGCTGCTGCCCTTCCCGCCGTATCTGCAAAATCAGCCGCCGCGTTTCGGCCCGCGCATGATCGAGGAGCAATGGGCCGACCTGCTCAAAGCAAAGAAACTGTTTCCACTCCTTGTGATTTTGAAATTCGAGAACGGCCCCGAACGGATGCGCTGGGAAGTAAAAGCCGTGACGCCAAAGAAAGTGGAAGACAAGGACGGCACACTCTTTCAACCGCCCGCGGACTACCACGAGATGCAACCGTTGCCCTTTTGAACAGAACCCTCATCATCAATGCACGCCACTGCCATGAAACACGCCATCCGACTTGCTGCCCTCGCCCTGCTTTCTTCCTTTTCATTTCAGCCTTTACCCGCACTGGCTCAGGGTAGTCTCACACCGCCAGGAGCTCCTGCGCCTACGATGAAAACGCTCGCACAGGTAGAAGCGCGCACCGCGATTGATCCCACCCAACCGGGCTTCACCACACCTTACACGATTAGCCAGCCCGGCTCCTATTACTTGACTGGCAATCTCACCGTTAGCTCTGGCGACGCGATCCGCATCACGGCTAGCGGCGTGACGTTGGACCTGAATGGTTTTACCATCAGCTCCACAGCACCGAGTGCGGCGGGAACCGCCATTTTATTTAACGCAGGCGGCTTGAGCGACATTACGATTTGTAACGGCCACATCCGTGGAGGCGTCACCAAAAATGCCAGCGGCGTTTACGGCGGCCCTGGGTTTGACAACGGGATTACATTGAGCAGCGCCCCCGCGCCGACAAATGTGTCGATCATCAAACTTTCAGTCTCCGGTTGTATGGGAGACGGAATCCGTTTGGATTTTTCTGGCGTGTCGTTGGTGGTAGAAGCATGCACGGTGAAAACCGTGATAGGATACGGGATAATTGCTTCGTCGGTGAAAGGCTCAACGGCTCTTGAATGTGGAGGTCACGCCATTTTTGGACAGCTAGTTTCGGACTGTTATGGATATTCAGATAATGGCATCGGCGTCTATACCGTTACAGCGCAACATTGTTACGGATATAGCTCATCTAGCATAGGTATCTATGCGCAGTATGCGGCACTAAACTGTTACGGAGGGAGTAATAGCGACGATGGTATTTCGACGATTACCGCACAGAATTGTCGCGGTGAAAGTACCTACTCTGTCGGAATCCAAGCCAACGCCGCGGAGAACTGTGACGGTATTAGCAACACCTACATTGGCCTTCGATGTCTCGCAAGTAACGGGGGCGGGGCTGGAGTCGCCACTGGATGCCACGGCGTCGCTTTTTCTTCCGGCGCTGGACTGGTCGCCTCCACGGCGCAGAACTCTTACGGCAGCAGCGTCTCCGGCAGCGGAATCAGTGCGACAACTGCGCTGAATTGTTTCGGGGAGAGCAGAAGCGGCTACGGCATCTCCGCCGTGGAAGCGAGCAGTTGTTTTGGCCGCAGTAATTCGTCACGAGGGATCAGCGTTCAAGTGGCGACATCCTGCTACGGAACGACCGTTTCCGGCGGGGCCGGACTTTATGCCAGCGAGATCGCCACGGGTTCTTATGGCGGCAACAGCGGCAGCGGTGCTACTAACTACGGCGTCCAGGGCTTTATCATGAACTCCTGCCGCGGAGTGAACGCCAGCGGCTATTCGGTGAGCGGTCCTTACAAGTACAACATGCCGTAGCTTTCAAAAATGACCTTTTCCACTCCATAAAAAACATGCAGTCATTCCAACCTGCACTTATGAAACACCTGCTTCTTTTTCTGTCTTTCGTGACCTCCACCGTGCAAGCTAGCCAGCACTGTTGATCCAGCGAATAAGTATGCCCACGGAGCTAACATCGGCTGGATTAACTTTCGCGGCGACGGGGCCAATGGCGCTGTGGTCAGTGAGTATGTTGCCTCCGGCTATATCTACTCAGCCAATTGCGGCTGGATCAATCTCGGTGATGGCATTCCGGGTAATCATCCGACCGTGCCAACCCTGCCTTATTACTCGAATACTTCCGCCACCGATTTCGGCGTGAATGTTCAGTCTGCCGGCACAGTATTAAAGGCCAATCTGCGCGGCTATGCTTATGGCGCGAATATTGGCTGGATTAACTTCGAGTCGCAAGGCAACCCGCAGGTGGACTTGGGCACGGGCGCGTTCAGCGGCTATGCGTATTCGGCGAACTGTGGCTGGATCAATCTGGGGCCGTTTTCAGCCAGCGTGGTCACCACTTCGATCACTCCCGAGACTGACAGCGATGGTGACGGAATAGCCGATGGGTTTGAGTTATATTACGTTGGCAATCTCACAACCATGAACGCCACGACAGACTACGATAAGGATGGAATTCTCGATGCCGCGGAATATCTCGCGGATACGGACCCATTGAATCGCACGCTGGGATTGAAGATCACCGCCTTTGGCGCAAACGGGAGTGGCACTTTGGCAACCATTACCTGGACCAGCCAGCTAACGCGGAAGTATAGAATTGAGAAGAACGACAATCTCACTACGCCGTGGGTAATCGGAGAAGATGACCTCAGCCCAACCGGCGCTTTCACGAGCCGCACGCTTTCCGATACGGCGACGGATAAGCGGTTTTTTAGAGTGAAGGCTTTCCGCCCCAGGGCTGCGCGATCGCCGATTGCTCCGCGTACGGAAACACGACTTACGGGTTTTTTAGCGATGCCAGCACCGTCACGGCGTGCAGTGCTTACCTCAATACCAACACGGGCATTTACATCTTCAGCGAAGGAACCGTCTCAGGCTGCACTGCGGCGGGCAACCAGAACGATGGCATCCACGCTTCCAATGGCAGCACGATCACGGGTTGCACGGCATCGCTGAACGCAGCCAATGGGATTTCCATCTCTGCAACGTCGGGATCTCTCATCGATCGGTGTACGGTTTGGAATAATCACGGCAACGGCATCTTCGCGGCGGATGGCATGCGCATCACCGGATGTTCCGTCGCTCTGAATGGGACCGCCGGGGTCGGAACGGGCATCTCCGTTGGACCCCGCGCAAGCATCGACGGCTGCAACGTCTCGAGCAACCAGGCCAGTGGCATCTCTGCGGGGGACGATTGTAAAATCGGCGGGTGCGATGTGTGCAACAATCCTGGCGATGGGATCGTCGCCGCCAACCGCGCCTTTCTCAGCGACAATCAAGTCAACGGCAACGGAACGACCGGCGTGCGCGGCTGCGGCATTCACATCACGGGCAAACCACGGGCGGATTGCCGGAAACCATGTCTCGACCAACCGGAAGGACGGAATCCTCCTGGATAACACCGCCTTCCCCAACAACGGACCGACTAACACAACCGGCAATCTGGTCTTTGGCAATACGGCGAGGAACAACGCCGACTTCCAGTTACGAATCCAGGGCTTGGTCCCTGCCGGCCTCAACGCCGACAACCAAGTCGGCCCGCTACAAACCCTCAACACGGCGACGAGTCCTTTCGCCAATTTCCAATGAAGCCTCTCATCCCGGTCGATGCGGCCGGCAGCCATGCAGTCCGGCGCAATGCCTCCCAGGCAATAGCACTCTTCCTCCTATTGTTTGGCACGCTGCTCGCGCCGTTGGCCGACGCAGCCACCACCATTAACTCGATCCATTCCTTCGCCTGGTCCGCCAACGCCGGCTGGGTGAATTGGCGCGGCGATGGCGCGAATGCCGCGGTCATCGGCGAGTATGTCTGCTCGGGTTACCTTTACGGAGCCAACGTCGGCTGGATCCATCTGGGCAACGGCAGCCCGGCCAATCACATCCAGTATCAGAATAACGCCATCGACTTCGGGGTGAACTCCATGGTCGATCCCGCGCAACCTGCCTACGCCACCCTGCGCGGCTATGCCTACGGAGCGAATATCGGCTGGATTTACTTCGGCTCACTCGGCAACCCGCGCGTGGCGATTTCCACGGGGGTGCTCGCTGGTTACGCCTATGCGGCCAACTGCGGCTGGATCAACCTCAATGACCTCGGCGGCCATTACGTGCAGACGGACTCGATTGCGCCGGGTGTGGATACAGACGGCAACGGCCTCGCGGACGCTTGGGAATACACGTACTTCGGAGGCATCGGTCGATCCCAATGGTGACGGCGACCGCACCGGCCAGACGAACCTCTTCAAATACGTCGCCGGCTTGAACCCACTCGACCCAAACTCGCGCTTCACCCTCGGGCAAGGAGGAACGTCGAATGGCCAATGAGGAAGGTGAGTAAGATCGCGAGGGGAAGTGTGCGTTTCATATTTTGGAGGTTAATTACTGATCGAGTGAGTAAGAGTAAGTTCGCCATCGACTGGTTCACGGCGTGCCGAGGAATTGGATCGAAGGGTCCGCGCAATCCATCGTCGCCATCCACGGCTGCTGCTGACTGCGCCCGATGAAGCGGTAAATCGAGCGGCGGTGAATCTTGGGATCTTCAGGATCGGCGAGCTGATACTCGTAGTGCGGCGCGTTCTCGGCCTGCGTCATCACGAAATCCTGAAAGCTCGGCCCGCCCATCGTCAGGTCGAGTTGGCCTGCCGCCGCGAGGATGCTATCGCGAATCGCCTCGCAGAGTGGAGGCGAAGTCATCGACGGAGCCAAGCGACACCCCATTCGATCCGGCGGTGCTGCGCAAATGCTGGCCACAGATGCCGGCTAAGCAGTGAGGGTTTCGAGCGTTGTCGCTTTGGTTGTCACTTTCCGAATTTCGCAGTCGACGCTTATTTGCATCCAACTGGTATTTAGCGTCATGCAAAACTGGCACCGCCGACGGGATTCGAACCCGTGTAACGATTCCTGGTGTTTTCCCTCTTCTGGAATCCTGTGTTTATGCGGGTTCGCGAGCATCTGCGGCCTTGACAATCATCCACGTTATTCTTACTCTCATTCCTACCTATGGCCTCCCTTTGGAAACATCCTAAAAGCCGATTCTGGACGGCGTGCTTCACCGCGCCGGACGGGCGGCAATTGAAGCGTTCGACAAAGACCACCGACCGCAAGCTGGCGAACCGAATGGCCCAAGAATGGGAGGATGCCGCTTGCAAGCGGATGACGGAAGGCCAAGCCCGGCGCGTCGTGAATGATATTTTCGAGCTTATCAACGGCGAACGGCTGGCATCGGCCACGCTCGCCGCTTTTGTGAATCGGTGGCTGGAACGGAAGCGGGTGGAATCCAAGCCGCGCACCTTCGAGAAATACGCCATCGTGGCGCGCAAGTTCGTCGCCTTCCTCGCCTCGCGCGCCGGGGCGGACATCGCCAGCATCACGCAAGCGGAGATCGCCGCATATCGGGACGATGCGGCATCCCGGCTCAGCATCGGAACGGCCAACGGTGAATTGAAAATCATCCGCTCGATCTTCCAGCAAGCGCACCGCGATGCGCTTATCGACCAGAATCCAGCGGCCCGCGTCGCGATCATGGCGCGGCACGGTGACGAAGTGGAACGGCGGGCATTCACACTGCCCGAACTCAGCCGCATCCTCGGGGAATGCGATAGCGAGTGGCGCGGCTTGGTGATGTTCGGCCTCTACAGCGGGCAACGGCTGAAAGACGTGGCAACCCTGACATGGCAGAATATCGACCTCGACCGCGACCAACTGTGCCTCGTGACGGGCAAGACGAATCGACGGCAGATAATCCCGCTCGCGAGTCCCTTGCGCCGTTTCATCGACGAATCGCTTGCGGCGGGCGATGATCCGAAAGCGCCCCTCTTCCCGCGCTCGATTGGCTATGTGAAGCGGAGCAAGAGCGGAACGGCTGGCGTGCTCTCCGATCAATTCTATCATATCCTCGCAGCGGTGGGACTGGCAAAACCTCGCACGCACGAGAGCACGGGCAAGGGACGCAGTGTGAAGCGCGAGCTAAATGAGTTGGGTTTCCATTGCCTTCGCCACACGGCAACGAGTCTGATGAAGAATGCGGGAATCAGCCCGGCGATTGTGCAAGACATAATCGGGCACGATTCGAGCGCGGTGAGCGCCCATTACACGCACATCGAAGAGAGCGCCAAACGGAAGGCTGTGGACGCGATGCCTCTACGAATTCCTCAAGAGTCACGCCCGCCTGCCGAATGATGTTGTGAATGGTGCCCGGTGCAATGCTGCTGTGCGCTGGCACCGTCACCTTGAGTCCACCTTTCGCAAACCGGATGTGTGAACCTCGCTGGCGCACGAAGGCGAAACCTAGCCGTTGCAGAGCGCGCCCGGCTTGCGCGCCGGAAACGTCGCGCGGAAGTTTCACGCCGGCTGCAAAACGATGTCGCCAGCGAAATGCAGAATGATGCGCGAGGGAGCTTCGCCTTCCTCGAAGTGACAGGCCACGGCCTCGCGCACGTTCTCGCGCAACTCCTCCATACTTACGCCTTGCGTGGTGATGCCGCCACCACCCGCCTCATCCCATGACGCCACAAGCACGCCCGATTCTTCGCACGGTGAGACGGTGAAAGTGATTTCATCCATGCGCGCAGTGTAGCCGTTCCGCAGGAGTCCGCAATCGTTGTGGTTCGCCGTGCGCGCTGCCGCATGATCGCCATTCACATTCTCCCCGCTAGCACGCCGAACTTTTACCGGAAGAACTTCGTGCGCTCCGGCACTCTGCGTCATCGCCGACGATGAGTGGAAATCGGCGTTTGTATTCTTACTTGGATTCTTACTTTGGCACCCATCCACCCCGGAACCCTGATAGATACAGGGGGCACCGCCGACGGGATTCGAACCCGTGTAACAGCCTTGAGAGGGCTGTGTCCTAGGCCCCTAGACGACGGCGGCGTTTCCCTCGGAAAGACACGCAGACTAGCGCGGCCGGATGGCAGCGACAAATGGAATCTCGGCGATTAGCGCCGCGCGTTTTTCTTTCCTCAACTTTTTCCGCCGAAGCGGGTTCTCATGGCACCATGAACTTCAAAGCCACCTTAAGCGCACTCTTCTCCCTCGCCGTCCTTCCCATCGCCTCGCAAGCCGAACCCCTCGCCGTCGGCGCCGCGGCTCCCGACGTGAGCGGCAAAGATCAAAATGGAAAGACCGTGCGCTTCAAAGACGTGTACGCCAAGGGACCGACGCTCGTTTATTTCTACCCGAAGGCCGACACGCCCGGCTGCACCAAGCAAGGCTGCAGCATCCGCGATTCATGGTCGGACCTCACGGCCAAAGGAATCCAAGTCCTCGGCGTGAGCGAAGACGGCGTCGAAGCGCAGAAGGCTTTTGCCGAAAAGTACACGCTGCCGCACACGCTCATCGCCGACGCGGATGGCAAGGTCGCGGCCGCCTTTCAAGTCGAGATGCGCGGCAAGATCACTTCGCGCCAGAGCTTCCTCATCAAGGATGGCAATGTCGTCTGGAACATGCTCAAGGCCACCACCGACACCCACGCCGCCGACGTGATGAAGGCCGTCGAGGCTCTCGCGAAAAAATAAGTCGCGGAAAATTTTCTACTTCCGCCCGAGCGGCGGATCGAGATACGGCGGCTGCGCGGTGTGGCCTACATCGCCGGCCCGCGCCGTGCCGCGCCGGAAGCTCAGCGTGGCCGAGCGCTGCTCCACCTTGTCCGGCGCTTGCGCCACGATCGGGATGGCATACTCGCCGTCCGGCAGTTTGAAGTGATAACGGAATGTGCCGTCCGGGCTGAGCTTGATCTGCCGGCCATCGACCCACACCGTCGCGTCGGGATGCGTGCCGCCGTAGAAGATGATCTCAGCATTCACGTGCATGAAAAATCCGCGCTCGCGGTGGACGCTGAAAGGTTGCGCGCTCCAGCTCGCGCCGATGCCGCTGAAGAGACTGTGCGGCCCCGGTGCCAGCGATTCGGCAAAGCGCTGCGAGAAGCCGCTCGCGCTCTCGCTCGACAGGCTCTCCTGCAGCCGCTTGCGAAGAAGTTGATCGAGCTCCGCCGAGCCCAGCCCCGCGCGATCTACGAGCGATTCTCCGAGCAACGCCGCGAGCAAATGTTTTTGCTCGTCGGTCCACGTCGGCTCCTTGCCCGCAGCGAATTCGATGCGCCCATCTCCCGCTACTCGCGCCACCGCCTGCAGCAAGCTCTCACCTTCCTCCATCCGACCGCGCACCATCTCGAGCAACCGCTCAAAGGCGATGTGCGCCGGCACCGTCGCAAATTGCGCCGCAAGATCTTCGCCTGCGAGGGCATCGGCAGGGGTGGTCGCCGCTCGCGATTTTACGATCGCGTGCCACGCATCCTCCGTGTCGAACCATCCGATTTCGGCAAGGTAGGAAGTCGCGGGCCGGCTCACTGGCACATACCAATTGCGCGCCTCCGGCTTGATCTCCACGAGCGCCTCCTGTGCGCCAGCCGCAGTCATGATCTTCAAAAAAAACTGCGGCACCCCGCCGCGGAACTCCCCGCGCGGCGCACGCGCCCAATCGAAATCCCAGTAACAAAAAAGCCACCGCGGATCGCGGGCGACGAGGAAGAGCGTGTCTTCATGATAACTCTGCGGAAGCTCGCCGAGGCTCTCGAAAGCAGGCGCCGAAGAACCCGGCCCGCCGCCGCTCGCCGCCGTCGGGCCGATGTCGAACTTATGTGCTTCATCCGCGATCGGCTCCGCCACGACCGGATCCGGCGAAACGTGGAACGCTCCACCTGGCCGCGGTTCCTCGACGACGTTTTCCGGTCTTGCGGTGGCTGCGCTCTTGGATGCTTTGGTGCCCATAAGTGCTGATGTTGAATGTTGCAGTGGATTGCCGACGACGCTTCACGCTTCTCTACTCGCAACGCCAAACTCCGGTCAACGCCTAACCCACATGCTCACCAAACGCGTCATCCCCTGCCTCGATGTCCACGATGGAAAGGTCACCCGCGGCGTGCAATTTGGACGCGCCGAAGAAGGCGGCCTGCGCAACGTCGGCGATCCCGTCGAACTCGCCATCCGCTACAACGACCAGGGCGCCGATGAGATGGTCTTCTTCGACATCACTGCCAGCGCGCACGGCCGCGCCTCGATGATCGACGTGATCGAGCGCACCGCTGCGCATTGCTTCATGCCGCTGACCGTCGGCGGCGGCATCCGCACCACCGACGACATGCACGCCATGCTCCGCGCCGGGGCCGATAAGATCAGCATTAACTCGAGCGCCATCGCCACGCCCGAGCTCATCGGTGCAGGAGCCGAGCGCTTCGGCAGCCAGTGCATCGTCGTGAGCCTCGATGCCAGAAAGACCGCGCCTGATCGCTGGGAAATCTTCGCGCAAGGCGGCCGTAAACCCACGGGCCTCGACGCCGTCGAGTGGGCCGTGCGCGCCTGCCAACTCGGCGCCGGCGAGATCGTCCTCAACTCCATCGACGCCGATGGCACCCGCGCCGGCTACGACCTCGCGATCACGCGCCGCATCAGCGAGTCAGTCGGCGTCCCCGTAGTCGCCAGCGGCGGCGCGGGCGTGCTCGCCCACATGGCCGCCGTCCTCATCGAAGGCAAAGCCGACGCCGTTCTAGCCGCGAGCATCTTCCACTCCGGTGAATACACGGTGGCTGACGTAAAGCGCTTCCTCGCCGATCAAGGCGTGGCCGTGCGGCCGGCCGTTGGAGTCCACGCTTAAGCGTGCTCCCCGCCAGCCTAAAGGCTGAACTCCAACGAACGCGCCGCCGCCGAATTCCGGGGAGCGCACCCCGTCCCGGGTGCTGGCGGCGGCGTCCCGCCGCCGCGAACTTTCGAACCCTCCCGATTTCGCGCAAAACTCCACACATCGAAAACCCGCCGCCCTGTTCCGCGTGCGCGCAGCTCTTGCCGATCGAACGTCTCGGAAAGTTCGTCACCAGCGCACTCCGCTCTTACTTAATCTTCCCCCGCGTCTCCTTCAACGCCTTCGCCGAAGCCTCGAGCCCCTGGCGCTCTCGCGGCCAGAGCTCGAGCTCGATCTGCTCCGCCACTCCGCCGCGCCCCACCACCGTCGGCACGCTCAAACAAACATCGCGGATGCCATACGGCCCCCGCACCAGACTCGACACGGGCAGCACCCGCCGCCGATCCAGCGCGATGCAGTCGATCACTTCGCGGATCGCCACGCCCACCGCCCAACCCGCGCCACCTTTGCGCGAGATCACTTCCGCGCCGCTCTTCTGCGTGCGCTCGAAAATTTGATTTTGAAAAGTCGGCGTCGCTCCCGGGAATTTCAGCAGCGGAAATCCCGCGACCGTCGCCGAGGACCAGATCGGCACCATGCTGTCGCCGTGTTCGCCGAGAATCATCGCGCGCACCTGCGTGGCCGCGAGCTTCAACCCTTGCGCGATGAGCGAACAGAACCGCGAAGTATCGAGCACCGTCCCGAGCCCCAACACCTGCGCCGCCGGCAACCCCGCCTGCTCGACCGCGAGTTGCGTGAGGATGTCCACCGGATTGGAAACCACGAACACGATCGCCTCCTTCTTCAACCCTGCCTGCTTGAGGCTCTGCAAGATGCCGAGGAAAAGCGCCACGTTGCGGTTGATGAGATCGAGCCGCGATTCCTCCGGCTTTCGCCGCAACCCCGCCGTGATGCACACGAGGTCCGCATCCCCGCAGTCAGCGTATTGCCCCGCGTAAATATTTTGGTCCGCGCAAAACGCCGCCCCGTGCAACAGGTCGAGCGCCTCCCCCTCTGCCGTCGCCTGATTGGCATCGAGCAACACGATCTCTTTAACGATGCCCGAGCATTGCAAAGCAAAACCCGCGCAAGACCCAACGCGGCCCCCGCCGCCGATGATAGCTATTTTCATAAATGGTAAGGAACTGTGTAAGCGGTGGGCCGCAGACTCTGGGGAGCGCGGGCGTCCCGCCCGCTGGTGGCGGCATCCCGCCGCCACGAACTTCCCGACGCGCACGACATCTCAAACGATGGGCCCCGCAAAAGAACGCCCAACAAAAGTCCGTTTCCGCGAGACGCGAAAACCAGCGCCCGCGACGAACGCACTCCCCAGTCACGCTTGATCTCCAGATGCATCGGTAGCTTCACTTTTGCAGGTTAGCTACGATCTCATCGGTCAACTTTTGCACGAGCGCCTCAATCTCCGCGTCGCTAGCCGCGCCATTTGTCATCGGCGCAAACGGCGTCACCGGCGACGAGCACCCCCGCGATCCACACATCTGCGTCCAAGGATCCACTTCACACAGCCCCGCCGGCTTAAGGTCATAGCGATCGTCCGGCAGCCCGAGCTTCTGCTTGATCGAAAGTAACTCCGGTAACTTATCGCAAGGAATAGACGCATTGCCCGGGATCGACTGCGCCAGGATCACCGTGCGGCAATAAGCATCCGTGATCTCCATCTTAAAGTAAGCATCCTCCACCGACTTACCCCAACAGATCACTCCGTGATTACCCATAAGGATGGACTGATGCTTCGGCGCGAGCGGAAAAATTTCCGCCGCAATCTCCGGGCTGCCCGGCGTCTTATAAGGCGTATAAGCCACCGTCCCCACAAACACCTCAAGCTCCGGAATCAAGCGCGGCGGCGGCTGCATCCCCTTGATGGCAAAAGCCCCCGCGTGGCAAGGATGCGCGTGGCACACCGCCACCGCCTCCGGTGTGGAATGATAAACGGCTAAGTGCGTAGTAATCTCACTCGACCGCTTCCAAGTTCCCGCCACTTGGTTACCCTTCCCATCGACCATGCACATCATGTCCGGCTTCATAAAGCCCTTACTTACTCCGGTCGGCGTGCAAAGAAACCGGTCCGGCGCGATGCGACAGGATATGTTACCCCCATTCCCGTCGCAGTATTCGCGCATCCAGATACGTCGGCCGATGTCGCAGAGTTGCTCCTTTAGTTCCTGCGCTTCCTTGGAGTTAAAAAGCCGCGCATCGTCTCCACTCGCCGCAGGCGGCTGCGGCACCGGAGCATAACCCGCTGCGGCCGGCGCGATGCTGCCATCCGTGAACACGACTTTAATTGCAGCCTCGGTGAATAGGTCCTTCGCTCCTGGAGTTAGTCGGATTTCGGAGTTCTGCCGGAACTCCTTCGCGCCGGTCTTCACAAACTCCGCCGCTTCTTTCTGGGTGATTAGTGTCATAAGTTACTCCTTGTAAAAAAATTC
This sequence comes from Chthoniobacterales bacterium, assembly GCA_038238555.1. Classification (GTDB taxonomy): domain Bacteria; phylum Verrucomicrobiota; class Verrucomicrobiia; order Chthoniobacterales; family Chthoniobacteraceae; genus JANNXQ01. Next base: position 12,562 of record JBBRXP010000061.1, read on the forward strand.
ATCCACGAGCGCCGCGCAGTAAGCATCCACCGGCGTCGGCTTCTCAAACGGACAAGCCGCCTCCCGCCCCTCGCTGATCGCAATGTTCTGCCCCGCCCCCGCGCCAAGCTGATCGTACACCACGATCGCCGGATCAAACCGATCCGCCCCGGAATAGGTATCCGTCTTCCAGGGTAACGTAAGCAACAGCCGCTCCCCCGAGTATTTCGGCGAACGCACCGAAAGAGTAACTCGACCGATAACAGTACCCATCCTCATACCGCCGGCGTCCTTTCCGGATCAATGATACCCATCACCGTCCACCGCGCCGGACTGCGCTCATTACCCACCATCTTACGCGCCTCACTCCCATCGCTAGAGATCATCACCTTCTGCCCGATCCCCGCCCCGAGCGAATCCAGCACAACCTGAGGCGCCAGGTCCGGACTCTCCGGCACCGCAATAAGTAACCGCCAGCCAGCGAGGCTTTGGTGCTTAACAGTCGAAGTAACATGACCCTTAATAGTGGCAAGTCTCATAATGCAGTCCGGTAATTGCGAAATTCGGAATCAGGTTTGGGAGTTCGGCGTTCATGGGGATGTTAGGCGACTTGTTCATCGCGCTTAGCGCTTAAGCGGCGGTATGCCAAAAGGTATTTGCGGAGTCGTGCAACGGAGCGGTCATCAATCTCTTGCAAGCGTCGAATTTCTGAATTGTCTTCGAGGTCGGCAATCTTAACTTCGATCGCCGTTCGGTTGGTCATAACATTGGTCAATGTATTCGTCGTATGGCACGTTCGGGAGCTGAGTCACGAGGCGAAGCGTTGAAAGCACCTCTGGCGAAAATCCTTCAATTTCATCAGTTACCCTTCAATACAGATTCAAATTCTCCACCATCACGCACCGTCGGGAGCGGGTGAAGGTCATGGGGGTTGTTACTCCTTCTCCCGTCGGGGTCGCGACGCTGAAGCTTAGGAAACCTTCGCCGCCGAGGCCGAGGCCTGTCATGCAGGGGCCGTTCTTGATGAAGAGCGTGGTATCCACCACTTGCGCCATCTTGGTTAGGTTGCGGATGTTTTGGGAATGCATCATCGCGGTGTGTTTGTAACCGTGCTCGGCGTGGATGGCGGCAGCGATGCCGGCATCGACATTCGGCACGCGCACGATCGGGATGAAAGGCATCATCTGCTCTTCATCGACGAAGATGTGATCCGCGCTTGTCTCGCCGAAGAGGAGTTGAGTCGCGGGCGGCACGTCGAGGCCGATGGCTTTGGCGAGTACCGCGGCGTCGCGGCCGATCAGGTCGCGGCTGACGGTGACGTGCGCGCCTTTGTCTTTCGGAAAGATGAACGCCTTCTGCGCGAGCGCGTCGATTTGCCGTGCGTCGAGTTGCACGGCGCCGGCGCGCTTGAGCGCGGCCATGAGTTTGTCCGCGATGGACTCGACGGCGAAGACTTCCTTCTCTCCGATGCATAGCAGATTGTTATCGTAACTCGCGCCTTGGATGATCGAGCGCGCAGCTCGGTCGAGGTCCGCGGTTTCATCCACGACCACCGGCGGATTGCCTGGCCCGGCGCACACCGCGCGTTTGCCCGTCTGCATGGCGGCGGCCACCACTGCGGGGCCTCCCGTAACACAGAGCAACTTCACCTTTGCGTGCTTGCACATGGTGTCAAAGGTGGCCAGTGTCGGCTTGGTCACGGTAGTTAGTAAGTCGGAGACACCGATCTCCTGGAAGATAGCTTCGTTATAACTACGGATCGCCAACGCGGCGCAGTTAGCCGCGCCAGGATGGGTATTGAAGACGGCGGCATTGCCAGCGGCGACCATGTTAATCGCGTTGCCAGTAAGTGTCGGCACACTGTGAGTCGAAGGAGTGACGGCGCCCACCACGCCCCACGGCGCGAAGTCGATGACCGTCAACCCGAAGTCCCCGCTGAAAGCCATCCGCTCCAGGAACTCGACGCCGGGCACCAAGTCGCCGCAAATCTTGAGCTTCTCGATCTTGTGATCGAGCCTCCCGATCTTCGTCTCCGCGAATTCGACTTCGCCCCATTCCTTCGCCTTGGCGACACATAGCCGGCGGATCACAGCGATCGCCTTGCGCCTCGCGGAAACACCCAGCTCGCGCAGCTTTTCAAACGAACGATGCGCGGCTTCGCAGGCGTCTTCCATCTTGTCATAGACGCCGAAGTTACTCTGCCCCGACGAGGCCACCTTGGTTTGCGCCTGCAACCGAGTAAGTACTTCACTTACTACTCGGGAGACAAGTCTATCGTCGATGGTGGTCATACTAAGTTAGTCGAAAAGAATGCGGCGCGGAATGTCTGGGGAGCGCGTCCGTCCCGGGCGCTGGTTGCGGCGTCTCGCTGCGACGAACTTCCATCAGCGTTGAAAAGGTCAAGAGCTCCGCGCCACGGAGACATGCCGGCGGGTCTTGGGAGCGCGGAGCTCTTGTGCAGGACGGTCGTCTCGGGAAGTCCGTCCCGGCGAGACGCCAGAACCAGCGCCCGAGACGGGCGCGCTCCCCGGAAGTCCTGCACCGCGCGCAATTCGTTACTCATCGTGCTTTGTATAAGATGGCCTTGCCGATATCGACCGTGTCCACGAGCCCGATCACGACGGCATCGACAGGTGAGTCCTTGTCATCCGCGGCGAGGCGCGCGGAACTACCCTGCACCACGAGCACGATCTCGCCTTCGCCCGCGCCGAGACTATCCACGGCCACGAGGGTAGTTACTCCCGGCTTCCATTCGCGCGCAGCGGGCGAGTCGATCACGAGCGGGCGCACAAGCAAAAACTTATGGCCCGTCATCTTCGCGTTCTTCTTCGTCGCGACAACGCTGCCTTCTACGCGGGCGAGGATCATTACTTCGCTTTGGGAAGCACAGCGACGAGGTCTCCGTGAGGCCGGGCGATCACGCTCACGCTGACGATTTCGCCGAGCGATTGCGCGGCGGCCCGGCCGGCTTCGGTGGCGGCTTTGACGGCGGCGACGTCGCCGGTAACGCAGACGGTTACCATCGCGTTGCCGACCTGGGTGATGGGGCCGACGAGTTCGACGTTGGCGGATTTGAGCATCGCGTCGGTCGCTTCGACGAGTGCGACGAGGCCGCGGGTTTCTATTAGTCCAATTGCTTGTTGTGCCATGAGGTAGTTATTAGTTGAGGGTTGAGAGTTGAGAGCCGCTTGTGATGGTTCGGGAAGTTACTGAACTACTGGGATTGGAGTTTCGCCCACGCTTCGCGGGCGATCATTAGTTCTTCGTTAGTCGGAATGACGCGCACTTCGATCTTCGAACGCGCCGTGGAGATGATAGCTTCGGCGGCGCGAGTTTTGTTATTCCCTTCTCGATCGAGCTCGAGGCCGCAGAAGCCGAGGTTTGCGCAGATGCGTTCGCGAAGGATCGGGTTATTCTCGGCGATGCCTGCCGTGAAGATCAGCACGTCGGCGCCGTTCAATTCAACGAGGAATTGGCCGATGAATTTGCGGACCTGACCTACAAAAACATCGAGGGCAATCTTCGCATCAGCGTTGCCTTTTGCCGAGGCTTCCAGGAGGTCGCGCATATCGCCAGTTGGCAGGCCGGACATGCCTTTGAGACCGGACTCCGAAGTAAGTGCTTTCTCCACGGCGTCGATGCCGAGGCCGAGATCGCGGGCGAGATAGATAAAGGCAAAGACGTCGAAGTCGCCGACGCGATTGTTTTGCGGCAAGCCGCTTTGCGCAGTCATGCCCCAGCTTGAATTGACTGCCTTGCCGGCGCGCACCGCGGCGACCGAGGAACTGCCGCCGAGATGGCACGAGATAATGCGGAGCGACTTAGCCCCGCGCAATTCTGCGCAACGCTGAGTAACGTAACGATGGCTCGCGCCGTGGAAACCAAACCGGCGGATTCCATACCGCGTCTCCCATTCGCGCGGCACGGGATAACGCGTGTTTTCCACCGGCAGGTCGTCGTAGAAGGCCGTCTCAAAGGTGCCGATGCAGGGAAGGTTTGGATGCGCGCGGTGGAAGCTGCGGACCGCCGCGACATAAGGTGGGTTATGCGCGGGGAGCAAAGTATTGATGGCCTCCATCGCCTGGAGCACTGGCTCGTCGAGCACTTGGGTGCCTGAGATGCCGCGCGCCATCACTGGCTTAAAGCCTACCGCTGCGAGTTCACCAAAACCGCGGAGCACTATCTCGACGAAGCTGATGGCCGCGGAGTAATCGGGAAACTCCGCGATGCCTTTCTGCTCCGCGTCGTTGCCGAGTTGGTACTTATAAGTCGATTCCGCGCTACCGATCCGTTCGACGCCGCCTTTGGCAAGGACGCGCTCAGCCGGCATCTCGATCAAGCGGAACTTGAAAGACGTGCTGCCGATATTGGCGACCAGGATGCGGTTGGAGATCATTGACGGTGGATGACCCTTTAGTCCCTTACTGATGCAACTCTGGAATAGACGACAACGTGGGAGGCTGACTCTGTGCCGAAGGCACCACGGAAATCAGCCGGTGACGAAAGCCACCGGAATCGCCACTGACACGACACCCGCCCTGAAAGGGCGGCGGAGCCAGCGCGCCCGCCGGGGCGGGGTCCGTGTTGGCGAAGGTCCGGTGGCTTTCGCCACCGGCTAATTTCCGAAGCGCCTTCGGCGCACTTGAGCAAGCCATCGCTGTAGTCCATCCAAGAGCCTTCTTGGTAAGTTACTTTGCGGTCCCTGGCTTGCCCCCGAGGAATTTGCCGAGGCCGTGCAGGTCGTCGTGTGGTCGGGGAATAACATGCACGGCGACGACTTCTCCGATGGTGCTTGCGGCGGTGGCTCCGGCTTCGACCGCGGCTTTGACGGCGGCCACGTCGCCGCGCACAAAGGTGGTCACATAACCGCTTCCCACTTTCTCCCAGCCGACCACTTCCACGTTGGCGGCTTTTAACATGGCGTCGGTCGCTTCAAATTGCGCGACGAGTCCCTTGGTTTCGATCATTCCGATAGCTTGTCCTGACATAGATAGGTTATTAGTCACTGACTTAGGAGGTGAAGAATTTAAGAAGGTCCGGCGAGGGCCGGGCGATGACGTGGGACGCGACAAGGTTGCCGACGCGCCTGGCTGCTTCCTTGCCCGCTTCGACGGCGGCTTTGACGCTGCCGACATCGCCGCGGACGACGGTAGTTATCAAGGCGCCGCCGATGGGGATGGATTTGACGAGTTGTACGTTGGCGGCCTTGACCATGGCGTCGCTGGCTTCCACCAGGCCGACATAGCCGCGAGTTTCTATTAGTCCGATTGCTTCGCTCATTTAGTTATTAGTATTGGTTGGTGTTGGTGAGAAGTTCGACCTTCGTCGCACGCTCCAAGTCGCAGGCGTTGGCTTCGTCGGTGTCGATGTGCACTTCGAGTTTGAAGCTGGGATCGACGCGCACGATCAGGTCGTCGAAGCGGGTGTCGCACTTGGGAGAGGCAACCTTCAGCGTAATGCGGTCGAGGTGTTTGACGGCGTAGTAGCTTGCGTCCGACGGCGACATGTGGACGTGGCGCGCGGCGCGGATGAGGCCGTCTGGCATCTCCAGCATTCCCTTCGGTCCCATGACGTAGCCTCCCGGGGTACCCTCGATGTCCCCGGACATCCGCACCGGGATGTCCACGCCGAGTTGGATGGCATCGGTGAGCGCGAGCTCGATCTGGGTGAGAGTGCGGCACGGGCCGAGGATACGGAGGTTTGGGATCACGCGGCGGCGCGGGCCGATGAGGGTGACGGTCTGCTCGGAGGCGAACTGGCCGTCCTGGTAGAGCCACTTGTGGACGGTCAGCTTTGCGTCCGGGCCGAAAAGCAGCTCGAGATTTTCCGGGGAAATGTGCATGTGGCGCGCCGAGCTATTGACCACCAATACCGGGGCTGGTTCCGGGGCACCATCGCGCCCGAGCTGCTGAAAGAGCGTCGAGCGGACGAGCGCCTCGACGACGGGGCGGCTGGGGGCAAAGGTAGCGCTCATTTCGGGAAGAAGAAATTTATATGAACGATGCCGATCATATAAGCGGCGCGACGCCGGTCAACAAAAAAGTTTAATAATTTATGAACGATGTCGCTCATAAAATATGGACCGGAAAATCCTCCTCTCCCGGCGCTCCGCCACGAGGAACGTTTTCCGGGGCGCTGGGGCGTCGGGACTGGCCACCCGCGACGGTGTGATATTGGTGCTCTTCTAGCCGGATGCCTGCCCGTCGCAGTTTGGCGAGAGGCACATCGGTCAGGAGCAGATCGACGTGCGCCCACGGGAGCAGGAAGTGGGGAGCCTGCCGGTTGAGCTTGCCAGCATCGAGGGAGAAGACGCTGCGCGCACTGCGCCGGAGCACGACTCTCTGCTGCTCGACGATGGCGGCTTGCGAGTTCCAGAGACCCTCCGCGTTCATGCCTTCGGCGGAAAGGAAGGCGATGTCGAAATTCCAAAACTCAAGGCTCTTTTGCGCCGTCTCGCCGAGCAGCGTGGATTGCAGGTGTAGGAGCTGCCCGGCGAGTTGGAAGACCTGCACACCGGGGATGGCGGCGAGGGTCTCGCCGACCGGCAGATTGGAAGTCACGACGGTCGCCGGCGTCACTGGCCTGTCCCGGAAGGCTTCCGCCAGCGCGAAGATGGTGGTGCCAGAGTCGAGGAAGTAGGTGCGGTTGGGTTCGAAGAGAGCGAGGGCGCTCCGGGCAATCTTCCCCTTCGCCCGCGCCGCACGCCTCTGGCGGTCTCTAAATGACGGGAACCGATCATTAAATTCGTGAAGAGCGCCGCCGTGGGTGCGGGTGATCTTTTTCTCCTGGGCCAGCGCCACCAGATCGCGTCGGAGCGTGGCTTCCGAGACGCCGAGCCGGCGGCAGAGATCCCCGACGGGCAGGTAGCGATGCTGCTCGAGGAGTTGCGCGAGCTTCTCGCGGCGGGCCTGGACAACGAAGAGGGGGACTCTCACTGGGTCATCCTAGCAGTTTATGATCGAAGTCAATCACGTCGGCGGATTGGCACTCGCATCCAAAGCCGTCGCCGCGGAGTGGACACGCGGCGAGGCGCCGCGGGCACTTCCTGCGACGAGGGCGTCGCAGCTACGCGCTCACGGAAAAAAACAGTTTGACGCATTGAAACGCGGTCCCTAGTTTCGCCGGCTCTTTCATCAAGAGTGACCGAGGGTTCTGGCCCGACGAAGTCACGGCAACCGCTTGAGGAAAGTTGAGAGTTGAGAGTTGAGAGCCGCAAGTTCCGGTTTTCAACTTCTCGACCGTCAGCTTTCAACTCTCCGAAAGGTCCAGGTGCCAAATCCAGCTCGGTGGAACAATCCGCCGGGGAAGATGAGAGGAGACAGTTCGCGCGACACCGGGCGGCTTCTTCGCACTCAATCGACCCAAACGAATCCTTGGTGGAAGTGCCGAAAATATGGATAAACCGTCGCCCTTCTTCTCGAACCTCAAGTGCCGCGAGTGCGGTCGCCTTTACCCCAAGCAAGCTATTCACGTCTGCGACTTTGACTTCGGGCCGCTCGAGGCGGCTTACGATTATGATGCCATTCGCGGCGTGCTCACCCGCGACGTTATTGAATCGCGGCCGCAATCCATGTGGCGATACCGCGAGTTGCTGCCCATCGATGGCGAGCCGAGTGTCGGCCGCGAAGTCGGCTTCACGCCGTTGATTCGCGCCGAACGGCTGGCGCGCGTGCTCGGCATCCGCGAGCTCTTCATCAAGAACGACACGGTCAATTATCCGACCCTCAGCTTTAAGGATCGCGTGGTGTCCGTGGCGCTGAGTCGCGCGCGGGAGCTCGGGTTTAAGGTCGTGGCGTGCGCGTCCACCGGCAATCTCGCCAACTCCGTGGCGGCCAATGCCGCCAGCGCGGGGATGAAAAGTTACGTGCTCATCCCTGCCGATCTCGAGCAGGGGAAGGTGCTCGGCTCGCTAGTCTATGGCACTAATGTCATCGCCATCCACGGCGCATACGACCAAGTCAATCGACTGTGCTCCGAGATCGCTGGCAAGTATGGGTGGGGCTTTGTGAATGTGAACCTGCGCCCTTATTACTCCGAGGGCTCCAAGTCGATGGGCTTTGAAATCGCTGAGCAACTCGGCTGGCGCCTGCCGCGACATACAGTGATCCCGATGGCTTCCGGCTCGCTGCTTACCAAGCTGCACAAGGCTTACAAGGAGTTTGTTACTCTCGGTCTCGCGGAAAAGAGCGACTTCAGCGTGCATGGCGCGCAAGCCACCGGTTGCTCGCCCATCTCCGAGGCGCGCAAGCGGGGCAGCGACATCGTGAAGCCCGTGGCGAAGCCCAACACGATCGCCAAGTCCCTCGCCATTGGCACACCGGCCGATGGCTACTACGCCATCCAATCCATGAAGCAGACGGGCGGCGCCGCGGAGGATGCAACGGACGAGGAAATCGTGGAAGGGATCAAATTGCTCGCCGAGCACGAAGGCATCTTCGCTGAGACCGCCGGCGGAGTGACCGTCGCGTGCGCGAGAAAGCTGATCGAGAGCGGGGCCATCCCTCGTAACGAAAGCGCGGTGCTGTGCATTACTGGCCACGGGCTCAAGACGCAGGAAGCGATCCTCGGCAAGTGCGGCGAACCGCGGGTGATCAATCCAAGCCTGCGGGAATTTGAAGAACGGATTTATAAGGCCGACGAAGCGAGCGCGGCTGTGTAACCGAACTAACTCGAGCTTACTTATCACTTACAACCTAGACTTGGTAACATACAGACATCACTAACATGCCCAGCATCCTCATTCCCACCCCACTTAGGAAACTAACCAACGAACTCGAAACGGTAAGTGCCGCCGGCGCGAATGTCGGCGAGTTACTCGATAATCTCGAAAAGGCATTTCCAGGTTTGAAAGAGCGCGTGTGCGACGAAGCGGGAAATGTCCGCCGTTTTGTGAATATCTTTGTCAACGGCGAAGACATCCGCTTTCTCGCCGAGAAGGCCACGCCGGTGCAGGACGCCGACGAGATTAGCATCGTGCCGGCGATCGCAGGGGGGTAAAGACGTGGCACGTGCAAGTGACAGGTGTCATCGCCTGCGCGCTTGCCATGCCACCTGCACCTTGACATTTGTTACTTACCTCATGGAAGACAAACAACGCTTCTGGCTCATGTTTCCCACGCGGCTCATTACCCAGCCGGTCATCTGGGAACTCGGGCAGAAATTCAAACTCGTGACCAATGTCCGCCAATGCACGGTGACGGATGAAATCGGCATCGTGTCCCTCTCCCTCGCCGGCGAGCGCGATGAGATTAAGAAAGCCATCGTGTGGCTCGAGGAGACGGGAGTGAAAGTCGAGCCTGTGGAAATCAATACGATCGAGGGTTGAACGTCGGCCGGCGGATGGGCTCGAGAGCCTCAGTCAAGGCGATTGCGGAAGTAGTCGATCGTCTTGCGGATGCCTTCATCGAAATCGACCTTCGGCTCCCAATTCAAAACCTTCTTGGCCCGCGCGATGTCCGGCTGCCGCACTTTGGGATCGTCCACCGGCAGCGGCCGGTACTCGATCTTCGACTTGGTGCCCGTGATGCGGATGATCTCTTCGGCGAATTGCTTGATGGTCATTTCGCGCGGATTGCCGATGTTCACCGGCTCGTGGAAATCGGCCTGCGAGAGCTTGAAGATACCGTCGATCAGATCGGCGCAGTAACAGAACGAACGGGTCTGCGAGCCATCGCCGAAGATCGTGAGCGGCTGCCCGGTAAGCGCCTGGCCGATGAAGGCCGGCACCACGCGCCCGTCGCGCAACCGCATCCGCGGGCCATAAGTATTAAAGATGCGGACGATGTGCGTATTGATTCCATGAAAGCGGTGGTAAGCCATCGTCATCGCCTCCGCGAAACGCTTCGCCTCGTCATATACGCCGCGCGGTCCGATCGGGTTCACGTTGCCCCAATAATCCTCCCGCTGCGGATGCACGAGCGGATCGCCGTAGCACTCGCTGGTCGAAGCGAGCAGAAAGGCCGCGCGTTTGTCTTTTGCCAATCCCAGCGCGTTGTGCGTGCCGAGCGACCCGACCTTCAACGTCGGGATGGGATGTTCGAGGTAATCGATAGGCGACGCCGGCGAGGCAAAGTGGAAAATGAAATCCACGTCGTCAGGCAGGAAGATGAAATTGGAGACGTTATGCTTGATGAAGCGGTAGTGCTCGTTGCCCGCGAGATGCTCGATATTGGCGACATTGCCGGTGATGAAGTTATCCACCGCGATGACGCGATGCCCCTCGCTAAGGAGCCGGTCGGTGAGATGCGAGCCGAGAAAGCCGGCGCCGCCGGTGACTACGGAGATGGGACTGGAAGCGGAACGTTTAAACATGGCCGCGGTTTATGCACGGCCACCCGCCGCTTGTCGATTCCGACTGCGGAAAGCGCGCGACGCGAATTTCGCGTTGAATTCAGTCCACGGTCTGACGTTAAGATCGCGGCGCGGCGCTGACCTTGGAGCCACGGTGTTGGTGTCGAGGATTTTTTTGAAGGGTGTTGAGCACTTTTGGCTGGGGCCTCGCCGGCCCCAGACCCCGGCGTCGGGAGGAAGTTTTCACGCCTGGCTCGAGGAGGCCTGGAGTTTGAAGCGCGGATTTTTCAGCAGCCGGTTGAGGAACCGCCTCCAACGCCGGCGTGGCGGTGACGCTTCCCGCCCCACTCCAAGGCGTTGCTTGCGTTTTCGGAAGTCCCCTTAATGCCGACTCCTGTGTCCCCATTCTTCTGTCCGACCAAATGCGTTTGCGGCATAAATCGAAGGTCGGGGAAACGTAACAATGCCGCACGATTTGCAATGCACGTAATCTTTTCCTGAACCGCAATTGCCTGTCCCATTCACGAACTGGAGCGCTGTTAAAAGCACGAAGTCCGCCGACTTGCCCACTATGCTTCCGGCGGTCACCCAGTAACCATAACAAACACAAATAACCAAATATGAAACGTATCCTCATCCTCCTGCCCATCGTAGTTATCGGCGCCGCGCTTGCCACTCCGGCTCATGCCGGCAAGGGCAAGAAAGGCGAAAAGGGCGAAGGCCCCTCCGTCGGCATGTTACTTAAGACCTACGACACCAACGGCAATGGCACCATCGACGGCGATGAAGTCGCCGCCATCAAGAAGGCATTCGACGGCGGCGACGCCGAAGTAAAGAAGCTCGACAAAGACGCTGACGGCAAGCTCTCCGACAGCGAGATCGCATCCGTAAAGAAACACGAGAAGAAAGCCAAGTGATCCCGGCGGACGTCCGCACCCGGAGTCTCGTCCACTAAGAAGTGATCCCGCGCGTGGGGCGTTTACTGCGTCTCACGCGCGCGGATTTTTTAGCGGGCTTGTCAAAGTCTCATGGAACCCTTTTCCTTGCCTCCCATGAAGCGTCCAGTCTTCCCCCTCGCCATTCTTTTTCTCGCCTGCGTTCTTCCCCGTCTGGTTGGAGCGAAGCCAAACATTATCCTCGTGATGCCCGACGACCTGGGTTACGGCGATTACTCCTGCATGGGCAACCTGGTTGTCAAGACGCCAAACGTCGATGCTTTTTGGAAGCAAAGCGTGCGTTTCACCGACTTCCATGTAAGTCCCACATGCGCACCCACCCGCTCCGCGTTACTTACCGGCCGGCACGAGTTCAAGAATGGAGTTACCCACACCATCCTCGAGCGGGAACGACTTACCTTAAAGGCGACCACCCTCGCGCAGGTGCTCAAGTCCGCGGGTTATACCACGGGCATCTTCGGCAAGTGGCACCTCGGCGATGAAGCCGAGTATCAACCTGGCCGGCGGGGTTTCGACGAAGTCTTCATCCACGGCGCCGGCGGCATCGGCCAGACTTATCCAGGTTCCTGCGGCGATGCGCCGGATAACATGTACCAAGACCCCGCCCTCCTGCACAATGGCGTCTTTGAAAAGACACACGGTTACTGCACGGACTTATTTTTTGGCCAGGCGTTGAAATGGATCGATCAGAAGCGTGAAGAGGGCGCCCCATTTTTCGCCTACATCCCGCTCAACGCCGCGCACGCCCCGCTGCAATGTCCGGAAGCTTATTTTAAGCATCACCAAGGGCAGGTGCCCGACAATGTCGCGCAATTTTTCGGGATGATCGAAAACATCGACGATAACTTCGGAGCGCTCCTAAAGAAAGTAACGGAGTGGGGACTCGAAGAGAATACCTTGGTCATCTATCTCGGCACGGACAACGGCGGCACAGCGGGCGTGAAGATATTCAACGCCGGAATGCGCGGCAGTAAGGGAACGCCGTATCAGGGCGGCACGCGCGCGCCCGCCTTCTGGCGCTGGGCCGCGAAGTTTCAGGGCGGCCGCGACGTGGAAGCCCTCACCGCGCAGATCGATATCTTTCCCACGCTCGCGGAGATCGCAGGCGCCACCTTGAGCGGCGACGTGAAGAGGCAAGTCGAAGGCCGCAGCCTCCTGCCCTTGCTCACCGACTCAAAGACGCCGTGGCCCGACCGCATCTTAGTTACCCATGTCGGCCGCTGGCCGCATGGCAAGCAGGAGGAGTATAAGTTCCGCGGTTGCTCAATCCGCGACAGCCGCTTCACGCTGGTAAATAACGAAGAACTCTACGACCTGAAAGCCGACCCCGGCGAAAAGAGTAACGTAATCGCCGCCCATTCCGACATCGTTGCCAAACTGCGCACCGCTTACGACCAATGGTGGACCAGCGTCAAACCCATGTTTATAAACGAAACCGCCATCGGCCCCAAAGTAAATCCTTTCAAAGAACTCTACTGGAAACAATTCGGCGGCGGCCCGGATGAAGCGCTGCGAAAGGCGATGGACCCCGCCCAAAACGAACACTTCGGCGAGGGCCGGCAGAAACCCGGAAAGAAGTCCGATAGTTAGGCGTTGCCGCGGTTATCCTATGAACCGAGCCGACATACCAAATGAGTAACGATTCTGCCCTGACGCCTGAGTTGCTGGACGGGGCTCTCGCGGAATGGGATTCATTGGCTTTCTTCGCCTACGATGAGTTCACTCGCAAGGGGCGCGGCGCCGTTGGATTGGAGCGCGATCCAGAGGCGGAGCGCCGCGGTTCTCGCCGTGATCCCCAAATTAGATACGTCCGCCTCATGACTGACATTACATATAACTCGATTACCGGGGTAAGACCACGGCTGTCATCGACCTGCACCGGAATCGCAAGCTTTGGGAGGATTTCTATGACACTGCACTCGCGCAATCTCGTGCGCACGAACCCAGAGAAAGCCTTGCTTCCGTCAAGCGCCGCCTAAAGGTTGCGAAGACGCCAGGCTGACGGAATCTACACCTTATGTTACTCCAATCACTGACCCGCATCCTTACAGCCCTTGTGCTGTTAGCCACGCTCTCTCCGTCGCTCCATGCGGCCGGCAAGAAACTCAATGTCCTCTTCATCGCCGTCGATGACATGAATAACGACCTGGGTTGTTACGGGCATCCTTTGGTTAAGTCGCCCAATATCGACCGGCTCGCTGCGCGCGGGGTGAGATTCGATCGGGCTTACTGTCAGTTCCCGCTCTGCTCGCCGAGCCGCTCGTCGCTCATGACGGGGCTGCGGCCCGATACGACGCGAGTGTTCGATCTTAGTTACCACTTTCGCCAGGGGCTGCCGGACGTTGTTACCCTGCCGCAGATGTTTTCGCGCAATGGTTACTACGCCGCGCGGGTCGGGAAGATTTACCACTACGGCAATCCTGGAGACATTGGCACCAGCGGGCTCGACGACCCGGCGTCGTGGCGGGAGTTCGTCAATCCCGCCGGGCGCGATAAGACCACGCTCGAGCCAGACATTATCAACTACACACCGCAGCGCGGGCTGGGATCGGCCATGTGTTATCTCGCGGATAACTCGGGCAAGGATGAAGAGCACACCGATGGCAAGGTAGCCACCGAAGCCATCCGGCTCATGGAAACGCACAAGAGCGCACCGTTCTTTCTCGCAGTCGGCTTTTACAAGCCGCACACGCCGTATGTCGCTCCAAAGAAATACTTCGATCTCTATCCGCTGGATAAGATCGCGCTGCCGGAAGTATCGCCGACCTTCACGAAGACCGTGCCAGCGCCCGCGCTGATGTCCACCAAGCCGTGGCCGCTTTTCGGAGTTACTCCCGACCAGGCTCGCGAATGCAAGCAAGCTTACTATGCAGCGATCTCGTTTGTGGATGCGCAGATCGGCCGCGTGCTCGATGCGCTCGACCGGCTCGGCTTGGCAAAGAACACTGTCGTCGTCTTTTGGAGCGATCACGGTTACCATCTCGGCGAGCACGGGCTTTGGATGAAGCAGAGTTGCTTTGAGGAAAGCGCGCGCGTGCCGATGATCGTCGCCCCGCCCGGCGCCAAAACAGCCGGACAAGGTTGCGCGCGCACTGTGGAACTCGTGGACCTTTACCCCACACTCGCCGATCTCGCCGGCCTCGCACCGCCAAAGGATCTCGAAGGGGTGAGCCTGCGTCCGCTGCTTGATAACCCTACTGCCGAGTGGAAGCATCCCGCTTACACACAGGTGCAGCGAGGCTCCTTCCCCGGCCACAGCGTGCGCACGGAGCGGTGGCGTTACACCGAGTGGGATGGCGGCAGGCAAGGCGCGGAGTTATACGACCACGAGATCGATCCGCGCGAGCTGCACAATCTCGGAGACGACCCTGCATTCATCGAAATCATCGCGCAGATGAAAGCGCTCGTGAAAACCTCGCATCCCTCGCCCGTGGAAGGCGGCAAGGCTGAGCCCGGCGCAAAGAAAGCGGCAAAGGCGAAGTAACTAACTCGAACCATCTAATTCCCGACTATGAATATCCGACTTATTACCCTCCTTACTGCGCTCAGCTTCTCTGCCGGGGTCTGCCTTGCTGGCAAAGCCGCGGAACTCAAGCCCACTCTGGCAAAGCCAGGCAAGGTGCTCGCGGAAGATAACTTCAACTCAGACACGCTGGGTAAGATGTGGACCGCCGCGAAAGGCGACTGGCAGATCCGCGACGGCGCGCTCATCGGCAAGGAGAAAACGGAGGATAAGCACGCTGGCGTCTGCATGCTCGCCCTGCCGATCCACGATGCCATCATCCGCTTCTCCTTTAAACTCGATGGCGCCACTTCCTTTAGCCTGAGTTATAACCACGCGAAGGGGCACCTTTTCCGTGTGAACGTGGATGCCGGCGGAGTGGCCTTGGATAAAGACAAGGATAAGCACGACGCAAACTCCAAGGGGCTCGTGCTTGGTAAGTCGGACGTGAAGTGCGAACCCGGCCAGTGGCATACCATGCTCGTCGAGGTAAAGGGCGGCAAGGTCGCTCTCCAGATCGATAACGGCGTGAAACTCGAAGCAAACAACTCGGAGCTAGATGTGGATAAAACCGGTTACCGTTTCGTCGTCCACGGCGCATCGATCGCGCTCGACGATGTGAAAGCCTGGGATCTCGCGCCTTAGGGGAGCGCTGATTTAATCCACGTACACGAAAGACACGAAAAGGGCCGGTGCGGGGCATTTGCTCTCCCTGTATTCGTCTTCGTGTCTTCCGTGTATTTCGTGGACTCCTTATTTCCTGAGGATGAGGGTGCTCGCGATCAAGCTGCTCTCCTGTCTCCGCCCAATCTCCGCGTTGTGCTTTCTTGAATGGAGATATTTCTTAACTTCGAGAGGATGGGTCGCATTCGATGAAGCTCCGCAATCAACTGCTCGCCCTGTTCTGCCTGTCGGTCTTTGCGATTCTCGGCTACCTCTATGTCCGCACTTGGGTGGTGCAGAAGCCTTTTGGCATCATTCTTTTTGTGAGCGACGGGATGATCGCCCGGCACCTCACTGCCGCGCGGCTCTACGAAGGCGGGGCGGCGCATCGACTGGCGATCGAATCGCTGCCGCACCTCGCGCTGGTGCGCAATGCCGCGCGCGAATTCTCCGTGCCCGACGCCGCCTCGGCGGCCACGGCGCTGGCCACGGGGGTGCGGGTCAATCACCACGTGCTGGCGCTCGACCAACACGGCCATTCGCTGCCGACGATCCTGGAACTCGCCCAGGCCAAGGGCCGCGCCGTGGGCCTCGTGACCAATGGCCGGCTCGCGGCGCCCTCGGCTGCGGCATTCTATGCCCACCATCCCAATGCGCGCGAGTCGGCGGAGATCGCAAAAATTTTTGCCGAACAAGCGCATCTCGACGTCGCCCTCGGTGGAGGCACCGAAGATTTTCTTCCTCGTGAAAAGGGCGGGGCTCGTACCGACGGGCGCGATCTCATCGCTGAAATGCAGCGCGCCGGTCGCGAGATCGTGCGCACCAAGGCCGAGCTCGAGAACGCCGCCGCCTACCGCGAGCGCGGCATCCTCGGCATTTTCAGCGCCGGCCCCCTCGCTTTCAGTAATGAGATTGAATCCGGCAGCCAGCAGCCTTCGCTGGCCGATAT
>JBBRXP010000062.1:0-28602 GCA_038238555.1 Chthoniobacterales bacterium
AGGAGAACGCTCATGAGAATTTGCCCCGCTCCGTTGGCGGTCGTTGCGATGGTGGCCATGATCGCGCCGTCGGCAAAGGCCGGGGACGCGACCATCAAGACATTCCTCGGCACCTATTGCACGGAATGCCACGGCGCCGAGAAGCAGAAAGGCGATCGACGCTTCGACCAGTTGAGCCTTCCCGTCAGCAATGCGGACGCGCTGTTCGATCTGCAGGACATTCTCGATCAGCTGAATCTGGGCGAGATGCCGCCGAAGAAAGCGAAACGGCATCCTGACGCGAAGGAGGTGAGCGCGATCGTCGAACGGCTGACGCCGCTCGTCGCCGATGGGCACGAGCGGCTCTCGAGCACCGGCGGCCAGACCGTGCTCCGGCGACTCAACCGGCGTGAATACCTGAATACCATCGGGGATCTGTTCGCGCTGAACATGATCATGTTCGATCCCACCGTGACGTTTCCCGGTGATCAAACGGTCATGCACATGGACAACAATGGGGACGCGCTGCGAACCTCCGGCTATCTCCTGGATCAATACCTCGATGCCGCGGATCAAGTGGTGGAGAAGGTCTTCCGGTTCCAGCAGCGTCCGCCCGAGCAGACTTGGACCTTCAATGACGACTTCAGCCAGGACCAGCCGGTCAGCAATCGATTTGGCTCGGTCGACAAGAAGTTCCTCCGCCTTTATGCGGGACCGAACGCGGTCACGCACGTTGGGGTGTATGCGCCGATTCTCGAATTTGCCGAAGGTGTGCCCGCCGACGGATTCTATGAAATCAAGGTCAAGGCTGAGGCGGTGAATCGAATCCAGCCTTACGACCCGGCCATTATTTCCTCCTTGGAGCCGGAGGAGCCATTCCGGCTGGGAATCGTCCCCGGCAATAAAAAGGCTGGGCCGCTGCATGATCCGCAGCCCATCGAACCGGTCCTGGCGGAAACGACCCTCAGTGAAAACGGTCCCGAATGGCACACGTTCAAAGTGTGGTTCGACGCCGGATACACCCCGCGCTTCACATGGCCCAATGGCATGATGGATGAAGGCCTCAGGATGATCGTGCGCGGCCGGAGGAGGGAGAAAGTCCCGCCCCTGCCGCACATCCGGATTCACGAGGTGCAAATTCGTGGGCCGCTTTATGATCAATGGCCACCCGCAGGCCAGCAGACGGTTTTTGGCGGCCAGGCTTTCGACGCCGGCCGCACCCGCGAAATGCTTGAGTCGTTCGCAACCCGCGCCTACCGGCGCCCCGCGCGCGCGGATGAGGTCGAACGCATCCTGGCGGTCGTCAAGCAACGTGCCAACGACGGCCGTTCACCGTTGGAGGCGCTGAAGGATGGGCTCAAAGTTGTGCTCTGCTCGCCCGCGTTCCTTTACCTTGCGCCGCCGGAAAATGTCCCGGCCACCAATCGCGCTCTTTCCGCGGACGCGCTGGCTTCACGACTGTCCTATTTTCTTTGGTCCACGATACCGGATGCCGAACTCACGGCGTTGGCGCGCAGCGGTGAGCTGCTCAAACCGCAGGTGCTGGCCGCACAGACGAAACGCCTGCTGGCCAGCCCGAAGTCGGAGGCATTCGTGGCGGGATTCCTCGATAGCTGGCTCAACCTCCGGAGCCTGGGTGACATGCCACCCGATCGCGATGCCTTCGAGTCCTACTATGCGCACAATCTCCAAAGCGCCATGCGGCGCGAGACGCAGCTTTTCACCCGGAATCTGATCGACCAGAACGGGAGCATCGTTTGCTTCCTGGATTCGGATGACACCTTCGTGAACCGGCCTCTGGCGCGGCTTTACGGCATGGGCGATGCCGTCGGCGCGGCGGACGGAAACGAATTTCGCCAGGTGAAACTCACCAACCCGAACCGTGGCGGCCTGCTCGGTCAGGCCAGCGTGTTGACCGTTAGCGCCAACGGCGTCGAGACCTCGCCGGTAACACGCGGAATCTGGCTGCTGGAAAACATTCTCGGCACCCCGCCGCCGCCGCCGCCCGACAATGTGCCGGCCATCGAACCCGATGTTCGCGCGGCCAAAACCATGCGCGAAATCCTGACCAAACACCGGGTCGATCCCGCCTGCTATGCCTGTCATCAGAAGATCGATCCGCTGGGCTTTGCGTTGGAGAACTTCGATCCCATCGGCTCCTGGCGCAGCAACTACGAGAAAATCGAACAGATCAGTAAGCGGGAAATAAGACATGTCGTGGGGGCGCCCGTCGACGCCACGGGCGAGCTGCCCGACGGACAGTCCTTCCAGGACATCTCCGGTCTGAAAAAGATTCTCCTCGGGCGCAAGGACCAGTTTGCCCGCACCTTGACGGAACGGCTTCTCGGCTACGCCTGTGGCCGGCGCATCGAAAAACTTGACCGCCCGGACGTGGACCGCATCGTGAAGGAGTTCGGCAAGCGGGAATACGGTTTCAAGGATCTCATCGAACTGGTGGTCCTGAGCAAGGCTTTCCAGTCCAGGTGAAAAAAGCGTAGGCGGAGACAAACTCGCCCGCGGTGAACCCACAGAACATCCATGAAACAAACCCTGACTCACATCCTGACGATCCGCTCATCCGTATTGGTGGCGACCACGCTGGCGTTGCTCGCGGCGGGCGCGGCCTCCGCCGCTGACCGGAAGAAACCGCGCGCCGACGGCGCGTTCAACGCCAGGCCCGCCAAGGGTGAGTGGCAGCGGGACACACTCAAAGTCGGCGACGCAGCCCCCGATTTCACGCTGCCAGACGCCTCGGGCCAGAAGCAGTTCACGCTCTCCAGTTCGCAGGGCAAAAAGCCGGTGGTGCTCATCTTCGGCAGTTGCACGTGCCCGCCGTTCCGTCGCCAGATGGGCGAGGTGGAACGGATTTATCAGACCTACAAAGACCGGGCCGATTTCGGTCTCGTCTATATCCGCGAGGCCCATCCTGGGTCGCAGATTCCCGGCATCAACGGCGGGCAGGCGATCAACCAGACGGAGACTGTCGCCGAGCGGATGAAGCTGGCTGCCGAGGTCGCCAGGGAACTGAAGCTGACGATGCCGGTCCTCGTGGACAAAGAAGACAACCAAGTGAACGCCACCTATGCGGCTTGGCCCAATCGCCTGGCAGTTGTTGGCGTGGATGGCAAGATTGCTTACATGGAAAAGTCCGGTGCCAGCTTCATGCCGGGCGAAGTCGAGGAATGGCTGAAGCAGAACACGCCCTCGGCCCCGGCCAGCACACCATCAACGAAATCACCATGAACAACACGATACTCGGCCACCGGGAATTCCTGCGCCGCGCTCGTGACGATTTGCCGCTTGCTCGGCCTCAACGACCGCAAATTTGACTTATTTCCGCGAAGCCGCGACAAGCAGATCAGCCACACTGGCGGCGAGGTGATCAAGGGCTCTCATCGCTGGAGATCGGAATTTACCATGAAGAAACTGACGCTCATTGTGTTCTTGTGGCTATCCCTTGGTGCGTCCTTGACGGTCGTCTCTGCTGCTGGCCAGGCGCCCGCCGCTGACCGAGCGCTTACGGCCGGGCAACTCGACTTCTTCGAGAAAAAAATCCGGCCCGTCCTCACAGAGCGCTGCTACAAGTGCCACTCAGCCGAGGCCGAGAAGGTCAAGGGCGGACTGCTGCTGGATACGCGCGCGGGCATCCGCGCAGGCGGTGACGACGGCCCGGCGGTGGTGCCGGGTGACTTGAAGGCGAGCCTGCTCATCGAGGCGATTCATTCCCAGGACAAAGACCTCTCGATGCCGCCGGAGAAGGCCGGCGGCAAGCTGCCCGACAAGATCATCGAAGATTTCGAGACGTGGGTGAAGATAGGCGCGCCCGACCCGCGCGACGGCTCCTCCAAGCCGGTGGCCCGCTCCGGGATTGATATCGAAAAGGGCCGGCAATTCTGGTCGTTCCGACCGGTGACGGACCCGCCTCTCCCCGAGGTCAAAGGCCAGGACGAACGCTGGCGGGCGTCCCCGGTTGATCGTTTTGTCCTCGCCAAGCTGGAGGAAAAAGGACTGACGCCCGCGCCGCCAGCCGACCGGCGGACTTTGCTTCGCCGCGCGACTTTCGACCTCACGGGGCTGCCTCCGACACCGGAGGATGCTGAGGCGTTCCTCGAAGACCAGGCGCCCAACGCCTTCGAGAAAGTCATCGACCGCCTGCTGGCCTCGCCGCATTACGGCGAGCAGTGGGGCCGGCACTGGCTCGATGTGGTGCGTTACGCCGACACCTCGGGATGCAACTCGGATTATCCCATTCCGGACGCTTACCGATACCGCAACTACGTGATCCGCTCGTTCAATGAGGACAAGCCTTACGACCAGTTTGTCTGCGAGCAGATTGCCGGCGATCTGCTGCCCGCTCGATCGGACGCGGAGCGAATCGACCGCATCATCGCGACGGGCTACCTGGCCATCTCGCGCCGCTACGGCTCCTCGGAACCTGAGTTTCACCTGACCATCGAGGACACGATCGACAACGTGGGCAAGGCGATCCTGGGTCTGAGCGTCAGTTGCGCCCGCTGTCACGACCACAAGTTCGACCCGATCTTGACCCGCGATTACTACGCGCTTTATGGAATCTTTGCCAGCACGCGCTACGCCTTCGCCGGCATGGAGGACTTCCCGCACAAGAAGGATTTCACGGCCCTGACGACGGGACCGGAGGCGGAAACCCTTTCGGCGTTCCAGACTGAGTTGTCAGGATTGGACTTCGAAAAATTCCGGCTGAAACAGGAACAAAAGGCTCTCAAACGCATCGCCGAGGCGGCGGCACAAATCGGACAGCAAGCCAGCGCCGCCGCCGGGGAACCGCCGGCTCCCAAAGGCACTTTGGAGCAAGTGCAAGCGGCGCTGAAGGCCGTCGAGGAAAGAATCAAAGCGATGGAGCAGAAGCCGCCGGCGGTGGAGAAGGCTTACACCGTCTCGGAGGGGAAAGCGGTCAATGCGCAGATTCAAATCAAGGGCGATCCCCAAAAGCCGGGGGGAGAAGTGCCGCGGGGGTTCCTGCAAATTCTCGGCGGGCAGCAACTGCCGCCCGCCGCGACGGGCAGCGGCCGTTACGAGCTGGCGCAATGGCTCACCGATCCCAGCAACCCATTGACCGCCCGTGTCATGGTCAATCGCATCTGGCAACACCACTTCGGCAAGGGGATCGTGGCCTCGCCGAACGATTTCGGCGCGCGCGGCCAGCCGCCCACCCATGCCGGATTGCTCGACTCCCTGACGATTCGTTTCATCGCGAGCGGCTGGTCCATCAAGGCGCTGCACAAGTTGATCCTGCTATCGAGCGCGTATCAGATGCAGAATGTTGCCAACGGCGAAGCCGCGCGACTGGATCCGAACAACGAGCTCCTGTGGAGGTTCGATGGCCGCCGCCTCAGTGCCGAGGAAATCCGTGACGCCATGCTGGCCACCAGCGACGCCATGGATCGCACGATGGGCGGCGCGCATCCGTTCCCGCCGGAAATGGAGTTTCGCTATACGCAGCACAAACCGTTTGAGGCCGTGTATGAAACCGAGCGCCGCAGCGTTTATCTGATGCAACAGCGGCGCAAGAAACATCCGCTCCTGGAGGTCTTCGATGGCGCGGACCCCAAGGCGAGCACTGCCGCGCGGCCGATCAGCACCACACCGATCCAGGCCCTGTTCCTGATGAACGATCCATTTGTCCATGAGCAGGCGCGCCGGTTTGCCGGGCGCCTGATCGCCGCTCACGAGCAGGCCGGCGAGCGGATTCAAATGGCCTACCAGTTGGCGTTTTGCCGGCTGCCGACGGGTGAGGAGGTCCGGCGGGGGAACGAGTATTTGCAATCGTGTGAGGTGGCGTTACTCCAAAGCGGCCTGCCGATGGATCAAGCGCCGCCCGCAGCCTGGGCCAGTTACGCCAGGGTGCTCTTCAGCAGTAACGAGTTTATTTTTGTCGATTGATCGAGGGACATTTTATGAAAGACGCTTCCTGCAACTTTTCGCGACGCCAGGCGCTGCGCTCGATGGTCTGCGGCTCACCGCTGTTGTTGCCCGGCATCCTGACCCACTGGCTTGCTGGGGAAGCACGCGCCGGGGAAGACAGTTCCATGTCCCCCAAGGCGCCGCATTTTCCGGCCAGGGCAAAGCGGGTCATCTTCCTTTACATGACCGGTGGCGTCTCCCACATGGATTCCTTCGACCCCAAGCCCCGCCTGGTGGCCGACCATGGCAAACTGGTCTCCGCCGACTTCTATGGCGTCAAAAGCGCCAGCGCCACGAGCTGGCTGCGTCCGCTTTGGGACTTTCAGCGGGGTGGAAAGTGCGGCACCGAAGTGAGCGATCTGTTTCCGCACGTCCGCGCGTGCATGGACGACATCTGCCTGATTCGCTCGATGACGACCGACCACAGCGACCACACCCAGGCCACGCTCGGCCTTCACACCGGCTCGTTCTCCGTCGCGCGGCCGAGTCTCGGCTCCTGGCTCAGCTACGGCCTGGGCACCTTCAATCAGAACCTGCCCTCGTTTGTGGTGCTGGCGCCGGAATTGCCTTACACGGGCAATCAAGTCTGGAGCGCTGATTTTCTGCCGGGCGTCCATCAGGGCACGCGAGTCATTCCCGGCGCCGAACCGATCCCCAACCTCAATCGCCGCGCGCTGTCGGCCGAGGTGCAGGAGCTGGAACTGGGGCTGCTGGAGCGTTTCAATCTCAAGCATCAGGAGGACCGGCCGACGAATCCCGCTTTCGCTGCCCGCATCAAATCGTTTGAAACCGCCTTCGGCATGCAGAGGGAAATGCCGGACGTGCTGGACCTGTCCAAAGAAACCGATGCCACGCTCGAGCTCTACGGCCTGGAACGGGGCAGCACCAAGGGTTTTGCCTGGCAATGCCTGGTGGCCCGGCGCATGGCCGAACGAGGCGTGCGCTTCATCGAATTGATCGACGTCGGCTCCGAGGTCGGCAGCAACTGGGACGCCCACAGTGATATGAGGTCGCACGAGCGACTGGCCCGAAACGTGGATCAGCCCATTGCCGGCTTGCTCAAGGACCTCAAGAGCCGCGGCATGCTGGACGAGACGCTGGTGGTCTGGACCACGGAGTTTGGCCGCACGCCCTACGCCGACGCCCCGACGGGCCGCGGTCATCACGGCCGGGCTTTTTCCTCGTGGCTGGCCGGCGGTGGCATCCAGGGCGGCATCGTCCACGGCAAGACCGATGACTACGGCTTCGACGTGGCGGAGAACAAGGTCCACGTGCATGACTTTCATGCCACCATCCTGCACCTGCTCGGCCTCGATCACGAAAAGCTGACCTACCGTCACGCTGGCCGGGATTTTCGCCTGACCGACGTGTCTGGGAATGTGATCAAGGATATCCTCGCCTGAATACAAGGGAGAAATCCGTGGAGATGTTCTGGAAGGAGTGCGCGCCGTAGCGAAATCCCCAACGCACGAAAAAGCCGGCTGTTTTCCTTTCGTTACCAAGCTCCAGCTTGGTAACGGACTTTCCTGCGAAGCTCTGCTTCGGCGGCAGGCGGCTTGGAGACAATATAAGGTCACCAGACCGTCGGGTGCCGACGAAGCGAAGCTTCGAAGACCATCGCATTACCAAGCTGGAGCTTCTGGGTGAAACCGCGGTTCTACAATCCTGCCCGTCTCGATTAAAACCAAAATGAAAACCATCGCCGTCCTTAGCTTTCTCGTATCCACAGCGTCTTCTCTTCTCGCGCAGCAGTCGTTGCCGGAGCCGTGGAAGCATCAGGACATCGGCCCGGCGCAAGTGCCGGGAACGGCGGAGCACACGGCGGGCGTATTCACCTTGCAAGGCACGATGGATATTTGGGGCCAGGCAGACGGGTGTCATCTCGCGTGGCAGGCGCTCCACGGCGATGGCGAACTGGTGGCGCGCGTGAGCGCCATGGAAAATCCTGGAGGGGCGCCTCACGCCAAGGCGTGCCTTTGCATTCGCGAGTCGCCTGATGCCGGCTCGCGACACGCCACGGTGTGCGTCACGGCTACCGATGGGACGCAGTTCTTTTATCGCGACACGCCCGGCGGCAAGACGACCGGCATTGCTCCCGGTGCCGAGGCGCGCAAGACCAGCGTGCCCAAGGGCCAGTTTCCCTGCTGGCTGAAAATCGTCCGCCACGGCGATGAGTTCAGCGGCTTTGAATCGGTGGACGGCGAGAAGTGGGAACTCTCAGGGAAGTTCACGCTCGCTTTGGCTGCGGACACCGTCATCGGTCTGAGCGCTTCCTCGCACAAGCCGGACATCCTCACCAAAGCCGTGTTCGACCATGTGAAGCTTGCCAATCAAGCGGCCAGCGCCGCGTCCAAAACCTCCAGCAGCCGGGTCTCGCAACTCACAACCATCGGGATCGATGGAGCGGACCAGCGCGTCGTTTACCAGACCAGCGACTCCATCGAAGCCCCCAATTGGTCGCCCGATGGGAAATGGCTCGTTTTCAATTCCAATGGCTCGCTCTGGCGAATGCGCGCCGATGGCAGCGCCAAGCCGGAACAAATTCCAACGGGCGACGTGAAAGGTGCGAACAACGACCACGTTCTTTCGCCCGACGGGAAGACGATCTACTTCAGTGCCGCCGGACATCTCTACGCCGTGCCCTTCGAGGGCGGCCAGCCGCGCCGGATTTCCAACGAGCAGACGCCGGAGAGAAAGTTCAAATACTACCTCCACGGCGTGTCGCCCGATGACAAGAGTTTGGCCTACGCGGGCGCCGAGGCTGTCGGCGGCGACGCCTTTGGCCGGAGCGACCTCTACACGATTCCCGCCGGCGGCGGCGCGGACATCCGTCTGACTGATACCCCCATGCCGGATGACGGCCCGGAGTATTCGTCCGATGGGAAGTGGATCTATTTTAACTCCGAGTTGAACGCCGAAGTGCCCGGCCATTCCCAGTGCTACCGGATGAAGCCTGACGGCACCGGCATTGAACAACTCACCCACGACGAGCGCGTGAACTGGTTCCCGCACATCTCGCCCGACCGGAATTGGATCGTCTATCTCAGCTTCCCACCCGGAACGGTGAAACACCCGGCTGACAAGGCCGTGATCCTGCGCCGCATGAAACCCGACGGCAACGAACCGGCAGACATCATCGCCTTCAACGGCGGGCAGGGCACGATCAACGTCAACAGTTGGTCCCCCGACAGCAAACGCTTCGCCTTCGTCATGTATCCAGCGGCGGCGAAGTAAGCCACGAGCCGTGAATCTTTAGCGCGCCGGCTTGGGCGCCGGCTTCCGCCGGGCCTTCTCCTCCTTCTTTTCTTTCTTGCGCGCCTTTTTTTCTTCGGGGCCGTTCGAGCGATCATCCTCCCAGCGCGGCGGTTCGTTACCGGCGTTCCAGAAGGTGCGATCAGGCGATCGGCGCCTTGCTGAAGGACCTCAAACAGCGGGGCATGCTCGACGACACCCTGGTCATTTGGGGCGGTGAGTTCGGCCGCACCCCGACCATGGAAGTGGTGATGGGCCTTCCTAACAACACGAAGGGCAACGGCCGCGACCACAACAATCATGGTTTCACCACCTGGATGGCCGGCGGCGGTGTGAAGGGCGGCTATGTGCATGGTGCCACGGACGACTTCGGCTTCAAGGCGGTGGAGAACAAGGTCCACGTCCACGATCTGCACGCCACCATTCTGCACCTGCTCGGTTTTGATCACACCCGGCTGACCTTCCGCCACGCCAGCCGGGATTTCCGCCTGACGGATGTTTACGGCGACGTGGTGCATGAACTGATTGCCTGACGGTCCGGATCAACAGCGCCTTTTGCTGGTCGCGACGACAGTATGGAGCTTCGGTGATCCCAGTCGAATGAGTGCTGGGCGAACGGTCTGAGCTTGGCCGTGGTCGGGGCGCAGTCTTTCTCTTGCAAGAAAACGGTGAGTCGTGGGTAGATGTGCCGTGAAGACTACGGAACAAGTTCCATATACGGCACAGCGCCGCTCCAAACCCAGCGCATCCGTTGCGATGGAAGCTCCGGCTCTCGACCGGGGGCTGGCAGTCCTCGAGGCACTGGATGCCAGACCGGAGGGGCTGAATCTGACGGAGATCAGCAAGGCGATTGGCAGCCCGAAGAACTCGACTTCGCGCCTCGTGCAGACGTTGATCGCGCGGGGATACGTGGTGCGGGATGAGGCGACGATGCTCATTGCGTTGACGGGGAAGCTGCTGCGGCTGGGCCAGCCGCGTGTGGGCGACGTGAGCCTGGTGGAGTGTGCGCTGGCGGCGATGCGGGTGTTGCGTGATGCCGTTGGCGAGACGGTGCAGCTCGGCATTCCCATCGGCGATGAAGGCGTGGTCATCGAACAGGTGGAGAGCACGCAAGCGGTGCGCATCTGCGTGGACATCGGGTTGCGTTTCCATCTGCACAATAATGCGCCGGGAAAGGTGTTGCTGGCTTTCCTGCATCCGAAGGCCCGCGAACGGACGATCCACCGCCTCAAATTGGAGCGCTTCACCGGGCGCACGATCACGGACAAGGAAACTTTGAGGAAGGAATGCGAGCGAGTCGTGAAGCAAGGCTATGGCACGGATTGGGGTGAAGCGGATGAGGGCATTCATTGCGTGGCCGCGCCGATCTTTGACCGGCCCCATCATCTGCTGGCGGTCATCTGGGTTTCCGCAGTCGCCGGACGGATGCCGAAGGGCAAGTTTGCGGAAGTCGCGGTCGAGGTGATGAAATCCGCGCGCGAAATCGAAAGGAGGCTGCACGCATGAAACGTTTCTTGATGACGGTGACACTGATGCTTGGCGCGTGGACGGCCCGAGCCGATGATTTCTTCGCCAGCAAGATCGAGCCGCTGCTGAAGCAGCGCTGCTACGATTGCCATTCGCACGAGAAGAAGTTGAAGGCCGGGCTGGTGCTCGACTCGAAATCGGGCTGGGAGCAGGGCGGCGACTCTGGGCCGGCGATCGTCGTCGGCAAGCCGGACGAGAGCTTGCTCATCAAGATGGTGCGCTGGACGGATGACGACCACCAGATGCCGCCAAAGGAGAAGCTGCCTGCGGCGGAGATTGCGTTGCTGGAGGAATGGGTGAAGCGCGGTGCGCCTGATCCGCGTGTGCTCGTGAAGAAACGTCCCAGCGGGACGGACTGGTGGTCGCTCAAGTCGCTGGTGGTGTCGAAGCTCCCCGTCGTCGCGGGCGTGGAGCATCCGGTGGATCGCTTCATCCGCGCACGGCTGGCGGAGCGCAAGATCGCACCTTCGCCGGAGGCGGAGCGACGCACGTTGATCCGCCGCGTGTTCTTCGATCTGCACGGACTGCCGCCATCGCCTGCGGAGGTGGAGACGTTCGTGAACGATCCCGACCCGAAAGCCTATGACCGGCTCGTGGACAAGTTGCTCGCCTCACCGCGCTACGGCGAACGCTGGGCGCGGCACTGGCTGGACACGATTCACTTCGCGGAGACGCACGGCTGCGGCCACGACCTGCCGCGCGACCATGCGTGGCGGTATCGCGATTATGTCATCGAAGCGCTGAACACCGACAAACCGTGGGCGCACTTCATTCGTGAGCAGATTGCCGCGGATCGTTTGTTCCCCGATGAGCCTCGCCTCACGGCGGCGCTCGGCTTCCTCGGTGCGGGGGTGTTTGACCACAGTGCCTTTCAGACGGCCCCGACGAACTTCGACTACCTCGACCGCGATGATCTCGTGACGCAGACGATGGGCGCCTTCGTCAGCACCACGGCGAACTGCGCGCGCTGCCACGCCCACAAGTTCGATCCCATCACGCAGGATGATTACTACGCGCTGCAATCGGTCTTTGCGGGCGTCATCGAGGGCGATGTTCCTTTCGATGAAGATCCAAAGATCGCGCAGCAGCGGAAGCGCTGGCAGTCGCTCATCGCGGCGGCGGAGGCGCAGGACAAGAACGCGCTGCTCACGCCGGAGAACGCGGCGCTCGTGGGCGAGTGGGAAAAGCACCAAGGCCCGCCGGTGAAATGGTCGGTGCTCGGCTATGAGAGTTTCGTGAGCACGGAAGGCGCGTCGCTTTCACGCAGCGGGGAAATCATCATTTCGGGCGGCGCGAGGCCGGACAAGGACACCTGCATCATCACCACCACCGTGCCGCTGGCGAAAATCACCGCGTTGCGGCTCGATGTGCTGTCAGACAAGTCCCTGCCGCAGGGCGGTCCGGGTCGTCAGGACAATGGCAACCTCACGGTGAGCGAGCTTGAGGCGCAGCTCTTTGACGCTGGAGTCACGCAGCCGGTGAAACTGAAGTTTGTGCGTGCGACAGCAGACTTTGATCAGAAAGGCTGGACCGCAGCGATGGCGATAGATGGCAATGCCGCGACCGGCTGGGGCATCCATCCTGCCGTGGGACAGTCGCATCACGCGGTCTTTGAGCTGGCCGCGCCGCTCACGCTAAAGGCAAACGCGAAGCTCACGATTTCGCTGAAGCAGTTGTCCGGCAAATCGCATCTTGTCGGGCGCTTTCAGTTGTCTGCCACGGATGAACCGGCCGGACGCGCCGCCGCCCTGCCCGCTCTGGCGCAGGATGCCTTGAAGACGAACGCCGACCAACGCACCGAGCCGCAACGTCTCGCGCTCGTCGCCCACGCCCTGCGCATCGTCGCCACGGATGAATTGCAAAAGCTCCCCGCACAGTCGCTCGTCTATGCCGCAGCGAAGAAGGCCGATGTCCTGCTCGCCGTCGGCAAGGGCACGCCGACCACCATCGCCAAGCCCAAGGTCGTCCAGATCCTCAAGCGCGGCGAGTTCGACAAACCGATCGGCGAAGCGGAGAGCGGCGCATTAAGTGCCGTGACGGCGCTGCCCGCGCGATTCACGAAAGCGCACGCGGGTGATGAGTCCGAGCGCCGCGCCGCGCTGGCCGGCTGGCTGGCCGATCCTCAGAATCCGCTCACTTGGCGCAGCATCGCGAACCGCGTGTGGCATTATCATTTCGGTCGCGGCCTCTGCGACACACCAAACGATTTCGGACGCATGGGCGGTGTGCCGTCGCACCCCGAACTGCTCGACTGGCTCGCGTGCGAACTGCGCGACCATGGTGGCTCCCTCAAGCATCTGCACCACCTCATCGTCACCAGCGCCGCGTATCGTCAGCGCACCGACAACCGCGACGATGCGGCGAAGCTCGACGGCGACAACCGCCTGCTCTGGCGCATGAACCGCCTGCGCCTCGACGCCGACAGCTACCGCGACTTCGTCCTCGCGGCCTCCGATCGTCTCGATCTCACGATGGGTGGTCCCAGCGTGCGGCAGTTCATCACCGGCCCGCCCGTGCAGCTCACGCCGACTTTGAACTACCTCGCCTACGACTGGGCCTCGTTGCCGAAGCACCGCCGCAGCATCTACCGCTTCGTCTGGCGCGGCGTGCCCGATCCATTCATGGACGCGCTCGATTTCCCCGACCTCGGGATGCTCGCCCCGGCGCGCGGCTTCTCCGCCTCCTCGCTGCAATCGCTCGCGCTCTACAACAACGCCTTCGTCCTGCATTTCAGCAGCGAGCTGGGCAAGCAAATCACCACGCCCGCCGAAGCCGTCCGCCGCATCCTGTTGCGCGAGCCGACGCCGGATGAGGAGAAAACCTTCGCCGCCTACGCCAGCCAGCACGGCCTCGCCGCGCTGTGCCGCGTGCTGCTCAACAGCAATGAATTCCTCTTTGTGAACTGAATGAAAACTGGCTGGCACAGGAATGGAGGCAGAGGAATGAGCTTGGTTCATCCCATTCCCTTGCCTCCATTCCTCTGCCATCCCTCCTCATCCGATGCCCTAATAGCGAACAAGCAATGTGTGATTGGCAGCGGCATGAATCCCCTTTGTTTGCAGGCCATTCCCTTGCCTCCATTCCTCTGCCAACAATCACAATCCTATGCCCATTGAGTGTCCAATAGACATTCGCCCCATCACGGCGGCGGAGTTCGATGAAATCGACAAGGCCGTCATGGCTTGTGCTTATGCGTCACAGAACCGGCTGGGTCGTCTGTGTGATGAGCGTGTGTATGAGAATGACCTGGCTGAAAGGCTGCGTGCCTTGGGTTTCGCCAATGTCCACACGCAGGTTCCGGTCACGGTGACCCACCAGGGATTCGCCAAGACTTATCGTCTCGATCTCGTCGTGAATCAGATGGTTTACGAACTCAAGACCGCGGCGGGCTTTGCCTCCGAGCATGATGCGCAGGCGATTCACTATGCGGTGATGCTCGAAATTGATCGCGTCAAGCTGCTCAACTTCCGTTCGGCTAAAGTCATGGGAAGGCTCAAGCGGGCACCGCTACATGCAGGCAGACAGCGGGTGATTCAGGTGGATGCAACCCACTGGAGCTCCTTGAGCCCGCGTTGCGAGCCTCTTGCCCGCCACCTGCAAGACTTGCTCACCGACTGGGGCGCCTTCCTCGAAGCGAGACTCTACGAAGAAGGTTTGATTCATTTCTGCGGCGGCGAAGCCTCCAGTATTTCGCGCATCCCGCTGGTGCGTGACGACATTCCGTTGGGTTCGCATCTGGTGGCTCGTCACCATGAGGACATCGCATTCATCGTCACTGCCATGACGCACGATACGGGTGCCTATCAAAGCCATTTGTCCCGGCTTCTCAGCCTGAGCAGCCTTCGGGCATTTCAATGGCTCAATCTGAACCACACGAACTTGCAACTCACCACCGTCTTGAACTCAAAGCCGTGAACACACAGCCGCTGCATTGATGGCAAAGGAATGGAGGCAGACGAATGAACACTTCTGATTCATCCCATTCCCGTGCCTCCATTCCTCTGCCAACCCCATGAACGCACCACTTCACACCCGACGCGATTTCCTCTCCGGCATCAGCAGCGGCTTCGCGGGCATCGCGCTGTCGCAAATGCTCGCGCGCGATGCTGCGGCGGACACCCTTTTGCCCAGCCCCGAACTCAACGGCGGCATCCATCATCGTGCGAAAGTGAAGCGCGTGATCCAGCTCTTCATGAACGGCGGTGCCAGCCCGATGGACACCTGGGACTACAAGCCGATGCTCGCGAAACTGCACGGCCAGAAGCTCGGCTCGAAGACGAAGATTGAGGGGGCGACGGGCATGCAGGGGGCGCTGATGAAAAGCCCCTTCGAGTTTGCGCAGCATGGGCAGTGCGGGCGCTGGGCAAGCAGCGTCTTTCCCGAACAGGCGAAGCTTGTGGACGAGATGACTTTCCTCATGGCGATGCAGGGCCGGTCGAACGTGCATGGGCAGAGCGCCTACTTGATGAACAACGGTTTCCTCCTGCCCGGCTTCCCCTGCATGGGCGCATGGATTTCCTACGCGCTGGGCAATCTCACCGACAACCTGCCCACTTTCATCGTGCTGCCGGATGCGCGCGGCCTGCCTTACAACGGGCGCGGCTGTTTCTCCGCCGGCTTCCTGCCCGCCGTGCATCAGGGCACCGTCATCAAGGCCGATGCGCCACAGGCCATCCCCGACCTTTTTGCCAGCGACAAGTTCGCCTTCGCCACGCGGCAAGCTGATGCCGATGGACTCACGCTGCTGAACCAGATGAATCAAGCTTACACCGCGCAGCAGCCCGGTGACTCGCGACTCAACGCCCGCATCGCCGGCTACAAACTCGCCGCCAAGATGCAACTCAGCGCGCCGGAAGCCTTCGACGTGATGCGCGAGCCGGAATCCGCCCGCCAAGCCTACTGCGTGGAGAGCAGCGACAAGGCCACCGCTGATTTCGGCAAGCGCTGCCTGCTCGCCACACGCCTCATCGAGCGCGGCGTGCGCTTCGTGCAGGTGTGGAGCGGCCCCGAGGGCGCGGCGAACAACTGGGACAACCACGGCAACATCCCCAAGGAACTCCCGCCGATGGCCGCCAGCATTGACAAACCCATCGCCGCCCTGCTGCGCGACCTGCGCGCGCGCGGCCTCGCCGAGGACACCCTCGTCATCTGGACCAGTGAATTTGGCCGCACGCCCTTCTCGCAAGGCTCACTCGGTCGCGATCACAACTGCGGCAGCTTTGTCAGTTGGCTCTGGGGCGCAGGCGTGAAGCAGGGCATCGCCCACGGCCAGAGCGACGACATGGGCTACAAGGCGATGCAGGACATCACCACCGGCTACGACCTGCACGCCACCATCCTGCACCTGCTCGGCATTGACCACACGAAGCTCACCTTCCTCAACAACGGCGTGAACCGCCGCCTCACCGACGTGCACGGGCAGGTCATCAAGGAAGTCCTCGCATGAGTCGGTCCCATTCTCACCCAAGGAGCCTTCGCCTTGCACATGACCTTGATGAAGAGCGAACAAGCGGTGAAAGCCATCCAGCACCTGCTTCCGCACAGCCCGGAGCGCGCCTTTGCGCTGCTCGCTCACATCACCTGCGACAGCCAGCGTCGCTCGCTCGTCGGAACCATCGCCCAAGTCTGGTCGCGCCAGGACATCAATGCCGCGTGGAGCGCTGACTACCGCCATGAAATCACACATGCCAAGCTCCCTCATCCGCCTGATACCGCTCTGCACCTGCGCGGCGCTGGTCGCGTCCAGCATGGCACGCGCAGACGACTGGCCGCAGTTTCGCGGCCCGAACCGCGATAGTGTCTGGAATGAAACCGGCATCATGCAGACTTTTCCGGCGGATGGATTGAAGATTCGCTGGCGTGCTCCGATTGGAGGGGGAATTTCAAGTCCCGTCGTCGCACAAGGCCGCGTCTATGTGACTGACTCATTGGAGGAGAAACCCAAGGCTTGGGAGCGTGTTCATTGTTTTGATGAGAAAACCGGCACGCCTTTGTGGACCTATTCCTATGAAGCGGACTATCTCCACAACTGGGGGTTTAAGTCCGATACCAGAACCGGCCCTTACTCGACACCCATTGTCGAAGCCGGAAAACTCTATGCGCTGGGTATCTTAGGGGATGTCGTCTGCCTGGACGCTGTTACAGGCGCGCTCGCATGGAAGAAAAAACTGACCGAGGAGTATGAATTGGGAGACTATTACACTGCGCCCTCCCTCTTAGTAGAAGGCGGCCTCATGATTCTGATCATCGGCGGCAAACCGAATGCGTGCGTGGTGGCTCTCGACAAGAATTCCGGCAAGGAAGTCTGGCACGCGCTTTCCGACCGGTGGACTTACAGCTCGCCCATCGTCATCACCGCGGGAGGGCAACGACAGCTCATCGTGTGGACGCTGAACGCGGTCACGTCCTTGAATCCTGCGACTGGCAAGACGTGGTGGCGGCAGGAACTCGGCGTGGCCGGAACGCTTTCCACCGTGCCCATGCCGGTCTTCAAAGGCGACCTGCTGCTCCTCAGCGGTTTGATGTTTCAACTCGATCCTGCGAAGCCCGCCGCATTCGTGCTCTGGCCTGAAAGGATCACCGGAACAAAGCGCATCCTGAGCCAGACATCCATCCCGATCATGCTCGGTGATCATGTGTTCAGCGGCAAGATGCCCGGCAAGCTGGTCTGCCTCGAAGCTCGCACCGGCAATCAAGTCTGGGAGACCGACAAGGTGACGGTCAAAAGTTCGGGAGCCACCATTCATCTGACTCCCAATGGCGACTCCGTCCTGATCTTCACCGACGAGGGTAACTTGATCCGCGCGCGTCTGACGCCACAAGGTTATGAGGAACTCAGCCGCGCTCATGTCATCGAGCCGACTACCCCGTTCGGCGGCAGGAAAGTCGTGTGGCCTCCGCCCGCTTATGCCAACCGGCATATCTTTGTCCGCAATGATGAGGAGCTGGTCTGCGCGTCTTTGGCGACGCAATGAACACGGGTCGATTCGCCATTCACCCACACCCATCAATGAAACCCAAACGTATGAAACCCGTCCTGACACCATTCATCGCACTGACGATCCTGGCGTCCACCGCATTCACAGCGGCTCATGCAGAAACTCTGCCGCGATCTACCCCTCGTCCCACTGGCCCATGCCCCTCCAGCTCATCACAGCACTCGAGCCCGCTGATTGGCGTCCTGGCATGCACGTCTGTGGCGGACTCAAAGCAATAAGGATTTCCTGCTCATGAACCCACTTCGCATCTCAACCGTCCAGATGGAATCGGCGCCCATGGACAAGGCCGCCAACTTTGAAAAGATCCGCCGACTGACCGCGCGCGCGATGGAGCAAGGTGCGCAGGTTGTAGTATTCCCGGAGCTTTGCACGACGGGCTATTGGCATCTGCTCAAGCTAACCGAGCAGCAGCTTCGCGAATTGGCGGAGCCGGTGCCGGACGGGCCTTCGTCGCGGGAGTTAAGCACACTCGCCCGGCAACACAATGTCACTGTCGGGGCGGGGATCATCGAGGCCGGCGCGGATGGGCGCATGTATAACACCTATGTCGTCGCGATGCCTGGCGGCGAAGTGCAGCGGCATCGCAAGCTACACTCATTCGAGAGCGATCATCTTAGCTCAGGCTCGGAGTTCACCGTTTTCGATACGCCCTATGGCTGGAAATTCGGCGTGCTGATTTGCTACGACTGCAATCTTATCGAGAACGTTCGCATCACCAAGCTCCTCGGCGCGCAACTGCTGCTGGCTCCTCATCAAACCGGGGGCTGCGACTATAAGACCAATAAGAACATCATGGGTTTGATTGATCGAAAGATATGGGACAACCGGCACCACGATCCCGCGGCCATCGAGGCGGAGTTTCGCGGTCAGAAAGGGCGCGGCTGGCTCACCACCTGGCTCCCGGCGCGGGCGCATGACAATGGGCTGTTCATTGCCTTTAGCAACGGGGTCGGAGTCGATGGCGATGAAATCCGCACGGGCAACGCAATGATTCTCGATCCGTTTGGCCGCATCGTCGCCGAGACTTGGAAAGCGGATGACGACATCGTGAGCGCCGACCTCGATCCGGCACTGCTCCGCGGGACGCTCGGCGACATGTTCATTCGCACGCGCCGTCCGGAACTTTACCAACGACTCACGGAACCGACGGGCCGGGAGATGGATGTCCGCACGGCGAGATTCGACGCCGAGTTTCATTAGCTGGGTTTCGCCGATGCTCTCCGTCGCTTTTTACGCATCCTTGCTTTTGCCGGTGGCGGTCTGCCTGTCTGCCGGGGCCGGTGAATCTTCGAACGTGCAAGTCGAAACACGAGGCGCGAGCGCCCTTGGCCTTACCGCGACAAATGTCAGCGGCGCGGTTCATCCGCACGGGCGGGCGACCGAGTTCCATTTCGAATACGGCCCGACGACCAGCTATGGGTCGGCGACGACACTCGCCGCGCTGCCGCCGCGCCTGGCACGATCCGCAAAATACGCCGCCAGCACACTCGCGCGGTCCCTGGATATTCTGCACGTCGCGGCGGCGCTCCCGCTGGGTGCCCGCGTTTTCGTCTCCTTCGACGATCGGCAGCGCAAGCTCGCCCGCCGTGCCAGGCTGAAAGTCCTCCCACGCATCCGGCCATAGGCGGTTCAGCCCCGATGGAACGCGATGGGACTCTGGTTTCCGTCTTCGTCAAACCGGGCGCACCGGCGGGCGGCGGAGCTTGCCGGACAAGGCGACAAAACGGAAATGAGAGATAGTATTGAGCTATGTCCGACGCCAAAAACCAACATTGGATTCCACAGTTCTATCTACGTTACTTTGCTGTTCCGGGCTTTCGGAAGCCAAAGAACGCGAAGATTTGGGTGACCGATTTGTTCACGGGCGAGCTACGCAAAGAGAAGATTCAGGAGGTCGCCGCCGTCGATTATCTCTACTCGCACACGAAGAGGGATGGTGCGCGCTGTTATCGGATGGAAGACAAGCTCGCAAAGTTGGAAAGTAGGATTGCGCTTCTGTATTCGCGGATGGCGGAAGGGTTTCCAAATCTCGAACAGGCACCTGGTGCCAAAAGGTTCTTCGCGCTCTTCCTCGCAACCCTTTTGCTTCGGCACCCCGCGAACGAAGATGAGACGAAACGCATCCATCGCGCCGTGGTCGATTCGCATGAGAAGTCACGGAAAGATTCACCTGGTGTCCCGCGAAATGCACCGATGCTACACAAGGACGAGCAGGTTAAGTTCGACACCTCCGATTTCGATGATTTCAAGGCCCTTGACGAGAATCAGCTCAAGGCAATGTTCACGGGACTGATTGACTCGACTGCCATTCCCCTTGCCCAAGTGTTGTCACAAAAGTGCTGGATATTCTTCTGCGCCGACGCGCCGGTTTTCTTCACCTCGGACAAGCCAATCGTTAAGCAGCATGACAAACTGAAGGTATTCGGTCTAGGCACGCCCGGCGTTCAGGTCGTTTTTCCGATTAGCCCAACTCGCGTGCTTTGGATGACGGATCGATTCCAACAGGATTCCCAAGGGTTCTATCCATTGGCCGCGGCTGAAGCTGCGACTTTCAATCTCCTCACGATGGGCAACGCCAGAGCTTTCCTACTTTCACATGATCAACCGGACACGAGGATAAACGAAGTGAGGGTTCTGACGGATCACGCTAAAGGCGGCGCTTAATTCGCCGATGTGACCAGCGTCGGAAAAGCAGCATCGTTCGCGTCGAATTCCGACCAACCTTCCGACAAGAGGATTGAATTAGCTTTCATTCCTCGCATGAGAATATCGCTGGGACT
Source organism: Chthoniobacterales bacterium (assembly GCA_038238555.1). Lineage (GTDB taxonomy): Bacteria > Verrucomicrobiota > Verrucomicrobiia > Chthoniobacterales > Chthoniobacteraceae > JANNXQ01. The sequence goes on from JBBRXP010000062.1 coordinate 20,480, forward strand.
CGCTGCTCTACTCTGCATCCAACTGATCAAGGACTTCGCAAACCAGAGCCATTGAGCGTAGTTGAATGCGAGCGGGTTGCCGGAGTAGCACACGATCTTCCCGGCGTTGGCGGCGCTGGCGATTCCGTGTGCCAAAAGTGCCATTAGCATAAAGCGCGGGTGTTGAGACACGGTTGCCGACCCCGCAAGCTTTGCTTCGCGTTCGGTAACCTCTGCGTAGTCAGGGTCAAACTTCTGCCGCATGAGGAAATACCCTCGCAACGTGATCTCCGCCGCTGCGACAGAAGTCGCCATCGTAAGACAGTGCCTCAGATCATAGCCGGCGCGATACATGACGCGGGACAGATCGCCAACTGTCCGTTGCTTCTCGCCAAAAGAACCGACCTGAAACATTTGAAGCAAAGACCAACCGGGTGGTGGAAGCCCCATCGAGGTTGGCGCATCCGACAGCAAGTGCATGAGGTGCCACACTATCGCCTTAAACGGATTGTAAACTGGTTCTCCCAAGTCCGAGAGAAAGATCAACTCACCATCCTTTGATACGGCGGACAAACCACCGCGCATGATGTCGATCACGCCAACGATCAATCCGACAAATGGGTCGTGTGCAAAGGTCTGATGCCGATGCGACGTAGGGCTGAAGCCGGGAATTTTTGAAGCAACGTCTGCTACCCTGTCATAGGAGGTCTTGAAACGCCGCGCGAGCCAGTTGTCTGCTGGGACTTTGAAGGAGTGCAGCCACTTCGTCAAAGGACTGCCCTTTGCTCCTTCGGCACCCAGCATGGTCAAATCCTTTGGGATGCGGACAACGAGGAAGTCCACAAGCGCCGCTGCCAAGCCGGCGATCGACAAAAAGGCAATATCGTATCTGTCCAGAGTGCATTCCACTGTAAAGCCAACCTCGAACTGCGCCTCGATCCGGCTAATTTTTTCTCTCTGAAGAAGATCGTTGATTTGAAGCGACGGAATGACCACGCCTTGCCCCGTCAATCTTTCTCTAGCCTCAGCGACAATCTTTTCAAAACTCCTTCGAGGACGTGATGCAGATGGTTCGATGGTCAACTTAGTTTCTGTTTCCGCGCATGGAATCTCAATGTTCAATTGCTTCAGCAATCCATCGACTTGATGTTCTATTGTGTCCAAGGTTGCTGCCTGAGACTTGGAACACTCCAATAATATCGTGGCTTCGTTCTTAGCACCTGCAACATCCCTAGCCAACATGTGCAAGGCTATGGTTATATCTTCGGAATCCATACACGCCGGTTCTGGATGCCTAGGCGGCGGCTTTCTTCATCCATTCAAGTGAGGCATGGATCGACTTAAGCTTCTTTTCCACGTCTTTCACTCTTTCAGACGTGGATTCATTGAGAAGCTTTTCTTCCGCTAAATCTTTCTCGATTTCGCGCTGATCCTCATAAAGCTTTTTGATGACTTCCTTGGATTTTGCCGTTTCGATTTGATTTTGAAGCAAAACTTCCTTGTAGGTCACCTGGAGTTTAATTAATTCCACGCGGGCTTGGCCGACCCCCAATGAATAAAGAAGTTGGCCACCAGTCATCAAGCCGCCTCCCGCAGCGGCAGCCACGCCAGTAACAATCCAAAGGCCGCCTGCCATTCCCAAACCGCCCATCGCAAGACTGCCACCTCCAAGTAGAGCTAATCCATACGAGGTTGCTGCGGCTCCGGCAAGGCCGGCTCCTCCGGCAAGAAAACCAGCAACATACGGAGCAAAGACGTATCCGCCGACGGCGCATACAAGGGCAGCAGCGCCTCCGGCAACTATAATTTTCCACAATGACCTTTCATCATGGGCTTCGAGCGCCTCCTTCTTCGTCGTGAGAATAGAACGAGCCTGGGACTCTTCATAACCGAGTCCGCTCGCTACCGCTAAATAGGCGTTGTCGAAATCCTTCGGCTCGAATTTCAGTTCATAAGGCGAGAATGGATCGCCAAAAACCAAATCGATCAAAAGAAGTGCTCGGTCACGCTTGCTCCATCTGGCGACCAGCTTTTTCAAAAGCGGAGAAGGCTTTCGGAATTCTGATTCGCTTAGAGGCTGTGAAAAAAGTCATTTGGCGAGTCGGCGGAGCATGATTCTGGAGGCTTGAGCGAAGATCATGGCTGCGCTGGAGGAGGTTTTGGTTTCGTAGTCACGGGCGAGTCGGCGGGCTTGCATGAGCCAGCCGAAGGTGCGCTCGACGATCCAGCGCTTGGGCTGGACTTGGAAGCCTTTGGGCGCGGGGTCGCAGCGCTTGACGATGTCCAGGCGCAAGCCGGGGTGGGCGGCGTGCGCGCGCAGTTGCTCGCCGAGCGTGCCGCCAGCGTAGCCCGCGTCGGCCCAGAGTTGTTCGAGCCGGGGCTGGGCGCGCAGCACGGGTGGGAGCACGGCCAAGGCGCCCGCGCGATCCGACACCTCGGCGCCCGTGACGACGACGCCGATGATGAGCCCCAGGGTATCTACCCACCAGATGCCGTTTTCGCCCTCGGATCTTCTTGCCTGCATCATAGCCGCGCACTCCGGGGTGGTTAGCCACTTTAACACTCTGCGCGTCGAGGATCGCAGCACTGGGGGCTTTTTTTTTCCGCGCTTTTCCCGCACCGCCGCGCGCAGGTGGTCGTTGAGTTCCTGCCAGAGACCACTCTCGCGCCACTTGGCAAAGTAATAGTAGCACAGGCGCCACGGCGGCAGGTCATGCGGCAGGAGCCGCCACGCGCAGCCGCTGCGCACGACATAGAAGATGGCATCAAGCACCCGGCGGCGCTCGTAGCGCGGGGGCCGCCCCAGCCTCGAGGGCGCAGGCAGCAGTGGCTGCAACAACGCCCATTCGGCATTGGTCAAATCACTCGAGTAGGGTTGCGACAAAGGTTGGGATGAGTTCAGCATCCCAAGCCCTCCACACCATCTGACCCAGGGGGTACAGTCTAAAATCATCCACCCGGATGACTTTTTTCACAGTCTCTTAGAAGGTCTCTAAATGTTTCTTCAATAGCGCGTTTCTTTTTCTTTGCGACTCGCTCCTTTTTTCCCTTGCGCTCTTTATTCGTCTCTTCGCGAGCGAGCCGTGCAGCCAGGAGGAACGAGGCGGTTGAAAGCGCGAAAGCATACGTTTTTGACTCAGGTGCGTCCGTTTCCATAGAATGTGGTATTTAGTCGAAGCTAAGTTGACGGTTCAAGACATGGGAAGCCAAATAGCTCGGAGAATCGGAGGCACCTCGTGCTCTTTGGCAAGGCAAGAAGGTGAAGATTTTGCCGACGCCGTGCTTTTCGACGGCGGCCCGGAGCGCGAGCTGGTTGGCGACGTGACGCGCTTTGACGGCATCGCCTTGCACGATGACTTCGCCGTGGCGGACGACGTGCGCATTCACCATCCCGGAAGTGACCACGGAGACGACGACCTTGTATCGGCAGATGATGCCGCGCCGGGCGGCTTCGGTGACGGGGCGCATTCCGTTCGGGACGTTGATCCGGTGGTTTCACCACCGGCTAATTTCCATGGTCCCTCCGGGACACGACTCGGACGGCCTCGCGGAACCACCGTCGAAGTGCATGACACGCTCTAAAGCTGCGGCGCAGGAAAGAAAAAATGAACCGCCTGCGCGAGGCCGCGCATTAACCCCATGAACCGATGCACTCTAACCAATCAAGACGGGATGCCCCCTTGCTGACCCGCCGCGAACTGCTCTGCCGCGGTGGCATGGGCATCGGTGCGCTGGCGCTGTGGTTGATCGTGCTCGCAGGAACAAACCGCGCATCCGCACAAGAAAACGTGCGCGAACGCGATGTGGTCTATGGGCGCAAATTCGGAATGGCCTTGACGATGGATGTCTGGAAGCCGGCGAAGCAGAATGGCATCGGGGTGATCTTTCTGGTCAGCGGCGGATTCAAGTCCGGCATGGACTTGGTCGATTCTGAACGCTTCGGTGCCGTCGTCTTAAAGCCATTTTTGGATCGTGGGCAGACTGTCTTCGCGGTGAGCCACAGCGCCCAACCCAAATACAACGTGAGCGAGATCGTGCCGGACATTCATCGCGCGGTGCGCTTCATTCGGATCCACGCTAAGGACCACGGCGTGGACCCCGATCGCCTCGGCATCATGGGAGGGAGTTCCGGCGGTTTCCTCGCTCTGTCCATCGCCACCGCTGGCAAGCCCGGCGACCCGGCGGCGAAGGATCCGGTTGACCGGGCTTCCAGCCGGGTGCAGGCGGTGGCGTGCTTCAACCCGGCGTGCGATCTGGTCAACTACGGTGAAGGGCGCAGCGTGGTCGAGCGCGATCCGGTCAAAGCCGCCGGTATGCTCGGCGTTCAGGACAAGCCTAATGAGGAGCAGATCAAGGTGCTGCGGGAGTTGTCGCCCCTGACGGCCGTGACCAAGGACACGGCTCCGACGCTCATGATCCACGGCGATAAGGATTTGGCGGTCCCGTATGAACAGTCCGAGCGGTTCATCGCAAAATTGGCGGAGAATAACGTCCCGCACCAACTGATCACTCGAAAGAACGCCGGGCATAGCTGGCCCGATATGGACAAAGATCGTCCGCTGATGGCGGACTGGTTCGACAAATATCTCCAACCGGCGGTTGAGAAACATTAATGAAAAATCCCATGCGACGAACGACCCTGAGCCATGCAAATTGGGTGTGGCTGGCACTATGGTTGGTTGTTTGTGCGTCTCCCGAGCTCCGCGCCGCTCCGCTTGCTGGCAGCGATGCCAAGGGCGTGGAGTTCTTTGAAAGTCAGATCCGCCCGCTGCTGGCAGACAAGTGTTACGAGTGCCACAGCCGGCAAAGTAGGAAGGTCAAGGGAGGGTTGTTGCTCGACAGTCCGGAGGCGCTGCTCAAGGGAGGCGATTCCGGCCCGATTGTTGTCACCGGCGACCTCGATAACAGTCTGCTGATCAAAGCTGTGCGCTATAAGGATGAAGACATGCGTATGCCGCCGGACGGTAAAAGGCTGACCGAGGCCCAGGTAGCCGAGCTCGAAACGTGGGTGAAAATGGGATCGCCTTTGCCGCAGGTGGACGTCGCGGAAGACAAAATCAAGGCGCGCGCGCGGACGCATTGGGCCTTTCAACCGGTGAAGCAACCCGCAATTCCAACGGTCAAGAACCAAGGGTGGGTGCGATCACCGGTGGACGCGTTCATCCTCGCGAAACTGGAAGCCGCGGGAATGGATCCGTCGCGACCAACGGATAAGCGAACCCTGATTCGGCGGGCTAACTATGACTTAATCGGGTTGCCGCCGACACCGCAGGAAGTAGCGGCCTTCGTGGCGGACGAGTCCCCGGACGCGTTCGCAACCGTCGTGGATCGCTTGCTTGCATCGAAGCACTATGGCGAACGTTGGGGCCGTCACTGGCTGGATGTGGCCCGCTATGCCAGCTCCGACAGTCCCTATGCCTTCACTTATCGCGATTACGTGATTCGTGCGTTCAACGACAATCTGCCCTATGATAAGTTCCTCCTCCAACAACTTGCCGCGGATCAATTGGACCTTGGCGAGGACAAACGAGCGTTGGCCGGGCTTGGCTTCCTGACCCTTGGTCGGCAGTTCGAGAACATGCACGACACGATCGACGACCGGATCGACGTCGTCACGCGCGGCACGATGGCGCTGTCGGTCAGTTGCGCGAGGTGCCACGATCACAAATACGACCCGATTCCGACACGGGACTACTACAGCCTGCATGGGGTCTTCGCCAGTTCCAAGGCGCCCGGTGAACTACCCCTCCTCGGCATCGCCCCCGATCCGGCGGCGCACGCGGAGTATGTGCCGAAGCACGCAGCACTCCAGGCGAAGCTCGATGACTTCCTCCACAAGCAGGAAACGGAGGTGCTCAGGCAGCACCACCATCAAACTGCCCAGTGCCTGCTCCTAACCCGGGAACCGAAGAAACTCGCCGAACTAATCAAGGGAGAGTTTGGGTTGAGCGATCGGAAAATACTTCAGGCCGGTGCCAAGCGTTGGCTGCAATGGCTTGAAAAACTGGACAAGGATTCCGATCCGATTTTCGCCCCTTGGTTCGCGTTTGCCGCGCTGCCGACTTCGGAATTTGCCGACCGGGCCAAGACACTCTCGGCCAAAATCGCCGCCAAGGCTCTCGCCCATCCCGTCAATTCTTTGGTGGCCCAGGCTTTTGCAGGCGAACCGCCTAACACTTTAACGGAAGTAGCGGAGCGCTACGGCAAACTGTTCGAGGACGTGGAAAAACGATCGCAAGAGAGTCTGCCTAACAAGGCCGAAAGCCAGACACTGCCCGTAGCCGAGCAGGAAGTGCTGAGCCAGGTGTTCTCCGGCAAGGATAGCCCCTGTAACTTGCCGGCCGAGTTGATGCCGCAGTTATTTCCCACATCGGCGCTCATGCAATTGGGACCACTCAAGGCCGCAGTTGGTCAACTTGAAGCCAGTCATCCAGGCGCTCCCCTGCGAGCGATGGCGCTCGTGGACAGTCCGCAGCCGAAGAACAGCCAAGTATTCATCCGTGGGGATTCAAAGCGATTGGGTGAAGAGGCTCCCCGCCAGTTTCTGGCAATCCTAGCGGGGGACAAACGTGAGCCATTCACACATGGCAGCGGTCGGCTTGAGTTGGCCCGAGCCATCGCCAGCCGGGACAACCCCCTCACAGCGAGGGTCATGGTGAACCGCGTCTGGCTCCATCATTTCGGTGCCGGTCTGGTGACGACGCCGGACGATTTCGGATTGCGCTCCGATCCACCGAGCCATCCCGAATTGCTGGACTACCTCGCCTGGCGGTTCATGCAAGACGGCTGGTCGTTCAAGAAACTGCACCGCTTGTTGATGCTGTCGAGCACCTATCAGCAAAGGAGCGATGACCACCTGCGCCATGAGACGATGGACCCGGATAACCGGCTGCTTTCAAAAGCGAACCGGCGGCGACTCGACTTCGAATCGATGCGTGACACTCTTCTGTTGGTGGCGGGCAATCTGGACCCTTCCATCGAGGGGCGTCCGGTCGATCTGCTCAAGCCGCAGGGGGGCAGCTACGCCAATCGCCGCACGATTTATGGAACTGTTGATCGCAACAACTTGCCAGCGTTGTTCCGAACCTTCGATTTCGCCAATCCGGATCTCTCCACGGCCCAGCGTGACGCCACCGCCGTGCCGCAACAAGCGCTCTTCTTTCTGAACGGCCCCTTCGTCATGGAGCAGGCGTGCAAGATCGTGAACCGGCTATTCTTCCAATTGCTTGATGACGACACAGAGCGGGTTCGCGACCTCTATCAATGTATCTATCAACGCGATCCCTCTGCGGAAGAAATCCGACGTGGGCTTCATTTCCTCCAGAGCACATCGGCTTCAACCGGCACCGAGGAACGAATCCGTAAGCAGCCGCTCACTCCCCAGGAACGCTATGCCCAGGTTCTGCTGATGTCGAATGAACTGATGTTTGCGGATTGACTACCCCTCCTACCTGGCATTCGCCATCGCTGGCCTGGGACTCACCAACAACCACACAGTCGCTTACAAACTCTCTGGGGCGCATGAAAGAAAAAATGAACCTTTTGCGCAACACCGCGCATTAACCCGATGAACCGACCGTAAAAATCCTCGGGGCAAGCCCCGAGGCATTGACAGTATGATTTCACAATTCGAAAAAAAGCCGAAGCAAGCTTCGGGGTATCAGACCCAATGGGAATGAAGATCAAAACAAACAAAACCAGACAGCATCAAATGAAAATCACACTGACCCTCTGCGCGCTCGCCATTTGCGGCGCCATGTCCCTCAAAGCCGCTGACGAGAAGCCCAAGTCGAACCCGGAACAGGAAGAAATGTTCAAGAGGCTCGACGCCAACGGTGACGGCAAGCTCACCAAAGCCGAATTCATGGTCTCCCCCATCGCCAAAGAGGACGCCGCCACCGCCGAACAGAAGTGGCAGCACATCTCCAATGGCAAGGAAGAGCTCACGCTGCCAGAATTCGTAGCCGTTATCACCGGCGGGAAGCAGGGCAAACCCGCTGACGACAAGCCCAAGTCGAACCCGCAACAGGAAATGTTCAAGAAGCTCGACGCCAACGGCGACGGCAAGGTCACCAAAGCCGAATTCATGGCCTTCCCCGAATCCCAGAGCGACCCCGCCAAAGCCGAAGGGATGTGGCAACACG
>JBBRXP010000063.1:0-28484 GCA_038238555.1 Chthoniobacterales bacterium
CAAAAAATTCCACCGCGTGGGCTCACCCCCAGGCGCGGCGACACTCTTGTCGCCGCGGGCGGCGGCGTGCGACGCGCCCTGCTCGGCGACAGGTGTGTCGCCGCTCCTGGAGCCGGCTGGCGGCGCGAGCACCTGCGTGAGAACGGCCTCGAGTGCGGCGAAGTCGAGCGGCTTCACGAGGTATTCATCGGCTCCCGCTTCCTGCGCGCTGCGGCGGTCGGTGGGATAGTCGCGGCCGGTGAGCACCACGATCTTTGTCTTCGCCATCTCCGGGTGCTGCCGCAGGGTGCGGCAGACGTGGTAGCCATTGCCGCGCGGCATCATGAGGTCGCACAAGATCACGTCGGGCCGATGGGCGAGGGCGAGGGCGATGCCGGTCTCGCCGTCTTCGGCCTCCATCACTTGCCAATCCGCCCGGCGCAGGAGTTCCGCCGCGGGTTCGCGGCACAGCGGGTCGTCTTCGATTAAGAGAATGGTTTTCACCGGGCGGCAAAAATCTTTTCAGTTTGTCCGAAGAACACAAGCTCATCGCGGCGCGGCGCGCGAAGAAACCTTGCACGGGACGATGACGCAAAGTTGAGTGCAAGCATGCTCATCGACGAAATCCGTGCCCGCCACGAAGCGCATCCATTTCTACCTTTCACGCTCGGCCTCAACGATGGCCGGACTGCATTGGTCGATCATCCCGAGTTGATGATTATTCCGCCGGATAACGATGAGTGGGTCTTTGTCTATGAAGTTCCCGGCGGTTTGCGCATCATCGACGTGACATCGATCAATGAGACTTCGTTTGTTGCCCGCAAGAACGGAGCGGCGAAATCCAGACGCAAACCTCGGTGAGAAAAGCGTGGCCAACCCGGTCGGTCGGCGATTGCAAATCACCTCTCCGCCCTCCAGCCTCCCGCCATGAATGTTTCCAATCTCCGCAGTCCGCACGATCAAGTGGGCGGCATATTTCACTTCGGGCGAATGCTCGACAAGATCCGCCTCCACGCAGCGGGCCAGCTTCCGCAGGATTATCACTCCAATCTCGGCGGCGGATTTGACGCGCGCGCGGTGAGTCTGCTGTGGATCGAATATCCGGAGCTCGTCGAGCAGGTGAAGGCCGGCGGCACGGACGAGGAAATCCTCGAGTGGTGCTGCCAGCAAGGCCGCAAGCCGGGCGCGGAGGAAGTGGAAATCTGGAATGAGTTCATGCGCAAGCGCGGCTGGAGCGACGAGGCCTCCTCGCGGCTGGAGTTGCGCAAGCGGGAAGGCGGCTTCGGCGACCGGGACGACATCCAGACTTTTTTTGATTTCATCGACCTCGATGAAGGCAGGGACCGGCGAGGTCGATGAACGCGGGGGACATGGAAGGAAATGACGAATGACGAATGACGAATGCAGAGGCCGCGCATTGCTTCGTCATTCGTCATTCGTCATTCGTCATTCCCACCCGCACTTCGAGTGCGATGCCTTGAAAGGCGATCTGCTCGCGCACGTGGCCTAGAAATCGGATGGCCTCCTCGCTCGGCGGATGGAGGGTCTCGAGGATCACTCGCACGGGTTTGCGGGAGAGAGCGGGATAGGCTTCGGCCAGCTCGCCGTCCAGCGCGAAGGACAGATATGCGTTCAACTTTTCCTGCAATTCAAAGAGCTGCCGTTCGCCGCCGGTCCATGGCCTGCGCTCGCGCATCACCAGCCACACCGAGTCGCTCTTTGAGTCGTGCACCAGCGCGTCGATGACGCCGGCATGGTGGATGCCGCTCACTTTCCCGCGGTGATGGTCTTCGCCGCGGCGACGATGCCCGCGGTGTCACTTGCGATCACATTCAACACGTCGAACTCTCCCACGAATGGGGAGCGCGTGTAGATCACGTCGGCCTCGCCGGGCCGCGGCGCGGCGATGTCGCGCGGGAAAATCTGACCGCGCGCCTGGTCGAGCAGCAGCACGTTATTGGATGGAGTGCCGAAGAGCACGAGGTCCGCGGGGATGGTCTTCCACTGCGGATAGCGGTGCGGAGACATCGCGGGCTGGAAGCTCTGCAGGACGACGGCGGGGAGAAGCATGTCGATGGTCACTTTGCGCCCCTGCTTGGTGAACCATGCGGCCAGTGCGCGGGCCTACTGCGCGACGGTGGCGTCGCGCATTTGCTCGGGAGTGAGCACCACGGAGAGCGGGATGAGTTTGCGTTCGGCAAACTTTTTCACCACGGCCGCTTCCCGCACGCGCACGCTGCCTCGGATGGTCTCGGCGGGCTCGGGGAGCGTGATGGTGAGCTGCGTCGTGGTGCTCAGGCCGGTGAGCAATTCAGTGGCAGTGATCGTAAAACTTCCCGGCGTCTGGCCCGCGTGCAGCGGCAGGCGCGCGCTTGCGCCGGTCGCGGAAAAGACGGTCGCGGATTCTTTCTCCGCGACGATGTCCACCTTCACGGGGATGCCCAGCATCGGCATCGGATGATTCATCGCGAGCTTCGCGTCGTAGAAACCGGAGATGGATTTTTCCACGACGATCTCGGGCGCCACCACCTCGGCCGGCGGCAGTGCATAGAATTGGAAGGCATCCTTGGTGAGATCGACAGTCGAGGCTTCTGCGCGAGTTACTTTTTTCCCGAGCCGCACGTCGTAGATCGGCCGGCGCGTATTCCACCGCAGCTCGCCGGTCTGCGGCTGCGCGTAGAGGCTCGCGTTGGCTTTGGTCTTCCACACTTCGGGCTTGGTCGCTTTTGGATCGGCGGGCCCCAACATCTCGCGCGCTTCGTCGCCTTGCGCGGAGGCCTGGTTCACGACCGTCACATATTTCACGTGGCCCGAGCGGCTCGGGATGGCCCATACGGTGGGACTCTCGGAAACGGCGGACGGCTCCGGCGCGCCTTGCATCGCGGCGCGCAGCTTCGCGATGTTGTCGGCATTGCGCGCGATGAGCAGCGGGGTGGGATCGAGATTGCCCGCCGCGACGTAGGCTGCGACGCGGAGGCCGGCTCTCGTTGCCGGCACGGGACAGTAGGATTCTTCGTCGGAAAGAATGCGCCCGCCGCCGTCGAGGAATTGCTGGAGCATGGGTGCGAGCCCCGGCGCCCAATTCCACGAGGCGTCGGGCTGATCGAGCCCGACGAGCAGCAGCGCCTTCATCGAGCGCGGCAACGGGCCGCCGGCGACTTCTTGAAAGGTGACGACTCGCGCGGGCCAGCCCGCCGCGTGGCAGAGGAAAAGCGCCTCGAGCACTTTGCCCTCGTGCGAACCGGCAAAGGGGTCGGTCGTGGTCTCGCCGCGCACCGCGGGCCGCAGCAACGCCTGCTGATGGCTGTAGAAGATGCCGATGGGCGCTTCGGGTTCCATGCGCGCATACACGCCGCCGTAACGATGGATCCACGAAAACAAATCGCGCCGCCACGCGAGCACATCCGGGCGCGCTCCTTCACCGCTGGGACTCGGGAGAAAATTTGTGCCGAGAGCCTGAATGCCGCGGGTGAGCTCGATGGCGACCGCGCGCTGAAAGGGTTCGCGGCCATACAGGAAGTGGTAGTCGTCGAGCAGCGCCCAAGTGCGCTTCTTCGGCGTGTAGCTGTGGAGGCGGTCGATGAGCGCGACGTTATAGAGAGGTTGCGCGGCGTGCTTGTCGTTCCAGTCGTAGGCCTGCTGCGTGGTGAGACCCTGGAAGAACGCGCGCCCCGGCACGCTCCCGCTGGGCCAGCCGCCGCGAGCGCCCGCGCCGGCCGTGCTGCCAAAGCTGGCAGTGGTGAAGATCGCGCCCGGCGAGACTTCTCGCACCGCCTCGGCGACGTAACTGTACTCCTGGAACGACGCATCGAAGCGATCCGCATATTTCAAAAATTCCGCCGTCGTCTTCACCGGCGTCTCAAAGGGGAAAGTCGCCGGTCCGAGGCTCGGCCCGCGCGGAATGCGCGGCTGCGGCGTGCCCATGAAGTCGATCATCGCCTCGCCCCACGGCCGGTCGGGGAGAGGCGGCGCCCAAAACCAACTCGCCGCGTAGCCCGCGTTATCCGCGCCGATCTCGATGCCGAGAAAATTTGGCAGCCGCGAGAAACGCTGTGCCGTGAGCGAGAGGCTGCGGTAGAGCGGCGCGTGCCAATCCGGGAGCGTGTGCGCGAGGATCGGGAGGTTCGGATTTTGCAGCGAAGGCCGCGTCCAGTTGTTGTCGTATTGCAGCCCGAGCTTCACGCCGCGCCGCGCCAGCGCAGCCGCGCGCTTTTCAAAACTCTCGGTGTCGGAAGGCGGCGGGATGCTGTTGGCCGGGTCGAAGATCGCGTCGTAGCCGGCATCCGCGACCATCGCCGCGTAGTCCTCCGGGTTGGTTCCTTTCTTGAAAAATCCGCCGCTCATTCCATGCGGCAGCGCCGCCGCGTAGATCGTGAAGGGCGAGCGCGGAACCTCGATGCCCACATACTTCCCGATCCCCGGCCCCCGGTCGAAAGCAAAGCGTTCCGGCTGCGCGTGGGCCAGCGCCGCGAGGTCGGCCTCCCATTCCTCCTGCCCCGGAAATATCTCCCGGCGCGTGGGCAGCGAGACCACGATCTTCGGCCCTTCGCCCGCGAGAGGGGCGTGAAAGCCGATGACCCGTTCTTGCGGATCGCCCGGCTTCACCGGCGCGAGGCCCACGTTGAATTTCATCGCGGGCCGGCCGGCGATATGCAGTTCGTATTGTTTGCCTTTTTCCGACGCCGGCAGCAGGAGGGTGAGCGAGCGCCACGGGCCGTCTTTTTTGTAAATGAGGCGGCCTTCGTAACGCAGCTCCACGAGCTTCACCACCGGCCCGCCCTCGCCTTTGATCAAGAGCGGCCAGGTCCACAATTCGTAGCGCCCCTGCGGCGCCACCACTGCACTGCCCGCGCGCGCCGTGCGATCCGCCGTGTAAATGTACGTGCGGTTTCCGGCCCACTGCACCGCGCGCAGCCAATGGCCGCCCGGCTCGATCGCATCGTCGCCCGGCGCCGCAAAAGGCGGCATCGCCTCCGCACCTTTGCGCAGCCGCAGCGGCACGCGCTCATCCGCCTTGGTCTGCCAAAGTGGCTGGCCATTGAGCGTGAAGGCCGGCCACTCGATGGCATCAGACCCGCCCCTGCGCACCGCGAGTTGGCGGGTGGGCGCATAGCCGTCGCTCAAGCCGCGCGGCATATCGTGGCGCACGAGCAGGAGCTGCGCGGTGAAAGGCGCGAGCGCCGGCGGATCCTGCGCCAGCGCGGCTCCGAGCAGTAAGAGCGCGATGGCGGGCGGGAAGGAGCGACGAATCATTCGGCAAAGAGCGCGTTGGCAAGCTTCGCACGCGCGCCACTCAACACTCAACTTCCCCCTCAGTTCCACAGCGCCGCGAGATCGGGGTCGGTGCGCGCGTTTTTTTTGATCGCCGCATTCATCTCGATGGCCACGTCGATGCAACGCCGCGCGACGGCCAGATCGCCCAGCCGCGCTTCGTAGCAAGCGAGATTGTAGTGGAGGATGCCGGTCTTGCGGATCCACGCCGGCGCGGCCAGGAGCACCTGGCTGGCCTGCTCGCCGCGCTGAAGCTGGTGCAGGGAAAAGGCGTGCTGGACGGTGAATTCCTCCTCCTCGGGATACCGCGCCGCGCCGTGCCGCGAGAGCGCTTCCGCATCTTCCCACCGCCGCAGGTGCAGCAGCACGCGATTGCGGGCCAGGAGCACCACGGCGATCTCCCGTTCGCGCGGCTCGATGCGGTCGAGCTCTTCAAGCGCCTCCGCCGACATATTGAAAAAGAGATAGCCATCCGCCGCGTGCAGCGCCCGCTGGGTTTCCGCGCTGCAAGCCCGTTGCCGAGTGTTCAGGTAGAGCATGGACGGTTGGACCCGGAATTCGACCTTCGGTTCACCCCGGGATTTCCCGGAGCATCTGCGCGTTGGTCGGGAAGCGCTTCATGAAGAAGAGCAGGCGCTCGATGGCGTCGATGGGTTTGCCGCCGCTAAGCCCGCGGCGGATGACGCCGATCTTGTGCAAGTCGTCGGCGGGGATGAGCAACTCCTCGCGCCGGGTGCCGGATTGGTAGATATCCACGGCCGGGTAGATGCGCATGTCGCTGATCTTGCGGTCGAGGGCCAGCTCCATGTTGCCGGTGCCTTTGAACTCCTGGAAGATGAGCTCGTCCATTTTGCTGCCGGTGTCGATGAGCGCGGTGGCGATGATGGTGAGCGAGCCAGCTTCCTCGGTGTTGCGCGCGGCGGCGAATATTTTCCGCGGGATTTCCAGCGCGCGCGAATCGATGCCGCCCGACATGGTGCGGCCGCCGCCGCCGGTGGCGTTATTAAAGGCGCGGCCGACGCGCGTGATGGAGTCGAGCAGGATGAACACGTCGCGGCCCTGTTCGCAGAGGCGCTTGGCGCGTTCCATGGCGAGCTGGGCGATGCGGGTGTGGCTCTTCACGTCGCTGTCGTTCGAGCTGGCCATGATCTCGGCCTTGCCGAGCGTGCGCTTGAATTCGGTCACTTCCTCGGGCCGCTCATCCACGAGCAGGATCATGAGATGCACCTCGGGATGATTCTTCATTACCGCCTCGGCGATGTGCTGGAGCAGCGTGGTCTTGCCGGTGCGCGGCGGCGCGACAATGAGGCCGCGCTGGCCTTTGCCGATGGGCGCCATGAGGTCGATGATGCGCGTGGTGTAACGCTCGGGCACCGTCTCGAGCCGGAAGCGCTCCAAGGGGCTCACGACGGTGAGCTCATCGAAGGCCGGCAGGATGCGCGCTTTTTCCGGCGCCTCGCCATTGATCTCGAGGACGCGATGGATTTGGCCGCCGCGGTTGCCGCGCCGGGTTTCGCCTTTGAGCCACTGGCCGTCGCGCAGATTAAAGGAGCGGCAAATTTCCGGCGTCACGAAGACGTCGTTGGGGTGCTGGGAAAAATTCCGGTTCGGATCGCGCAGGAAGCCGAAGCCCTTGCCGGAGACTTCCACAATGCCCTCCGCGCTGCCGAGGTGCTCGTCGCCGATGGGTTCATTTGAGGCGAACGCTTCCTCGTGCTCGACCGGAGCCGGCGCGTGCACGCGCGGAGGCGCGGGCGGCCGTCGCGAATGTGCAGGAGCAGCGGGAGCCGCGGCCGCGTGGACATGAACGGGCGCCTGCGCACTTTGTTGCTGCATGAAGGCGACCGCTTCCGGGCTGTCCTGGGCGATGCCCATCGCTTCGAGCTGCTTTGCGATGTGGCGCGGGATATAAATGGGCCGCGGCTTCCATGCCGGCGGGGCAGCAGCCGGCGCCTCCGGAGCAGGAGGCAAGGCAGCCGCCAGCGGCACAGGGGAAGATTCCGGCGTGGGCGCGGGAGCTTCCGGCGCCGCGGGAACGTCCCCGAGCGCGAGCGTGGGCGCGAGCACCTCATCGGCGTCGGGCTGGGTCGCGGCCTTCTTTGCGCGCGGCCGGGCAGTCTTCGCCGCGTCGGGCTTTGGCTTGGTGATCCGCTTCTTGGCGGGTTTGTCGGTTTCGCCGTTTTGCTCTGCGAGCAAGGGCTCTTCTGCGGGCTCTGTCATAGATTGGTGAAAGCTGCGTCGCGCTGGGACGACCCGCGCGCGAACGGAAAAGGAGGAAAGGAAAAGCGGGCTCTAGCCCGGGATTTTTGCCAGCACCGTCTCGGGCGCATCGAAGTGAAAGCGGACGCTCAGCACGTCGCCGCCTTCTCCGAGCGCACCGATCAAACGCAAGACCTGTGCCGGCACGGGCCGGACAACCAGCCCGCTGCTGAGGCGGCTGTGGACATCGGGGAGTAGAGCCGCAGGTCCGCGGCGCTGTCCCCGAATCAGAACGAGGGAACCTTTGATAAGTTTTTTAACTTTTGGCCACTTGGAATTCCCGCCTTGTGGAATCAGGGATTCAAATGGAATGGAAGAAGTTCGCGCCGAGTGCCAGATGCAGCCGTCTCAATTTGGCTTTGGGAAACTGCAGAGCTCCGAAGAGAGGAGCCGCCACCGGGAATGCGAGCTAACGGGCCGAAGGTGGCCGATGGCAGCGCGGGCGTCAAAAGGTTTTTTTCTTCCGGATGCTCGTCGCCGGTGGCCCGCGGTGGAAAACAAGGAGCGGCGATTTGCAATCGCCAAACCAAGCCCATCGCGCGAAGCGCGCTCGAACTCTTGGGGACATGGCGGCTTCCGCATCCGCGATCGGCGGTGACGCGACCGAACACCCGCCCCTCACACAGTGCTCGCGCTGCGAGGAGCCTTTGGGTGGGCGATTGCAAATCGCCCCTCCTCGGTCATTCTGCTTTCACGCAATCTCTTCTCTTCCCATGTCCTCCCGCTTCCTCCTCGCCCTCGCCCTCCTCTTCCCCTTCCCGGCGCGCGCTGGTCTCCGCGCGGGATTTGCGGAACGCGACATCACACCCGAGGTCGGCATGGAGGTGCCGGGCGGTTACGGCAAATCATTTTCCAAGCGCATCCACGATCCGTGCAAAGTGCGCGCGGTGGTATTTGACGATGGGCGCAAAGAGGTCGCGCTCGTGGGGCTCGATGCGCTGGTGGTGCCGCGCGATCTCGTGCTCGATGCGCGCGCGCGGATCCAGCAGCGGTGCGGCATCGCGGCCGATGCGGTGATGATCGGCGCCTCGCACTCGCACTCCTCGGGGCCGATCGGGATGGTGCTGCCGGGGCAGTTCGATCACGCCTCGGACCTCGTGAAGGATCTCGCTTACCACAAATCTTCGTGCGCCGATGCGGGCTATCTAGGAAAAGTGCGCGACGCGATCGTCGATGCAGTCGTGGCCGCGCACGACGGGCGCGCGGAAGGGACGGCGGGTTTCGGCGTCGGGCGCGAAGAGACCGTGGCCTTCAATCGCCGCATCCGGATGAAGAACGGCCTGAGCTTTTCCCATCCTGGCAAGGGCAACCCCGGCAACGTGGAATTTGCCGGGCCGGTCGATCCGCAAGTGGGCGTGATGGGCGTGTGGAATCCCGAGGGCAAGCTCACCGGCTGCGTGGTGAATTTCTGCTGCCACGCCACGGCGAGCGGGCCGTGGATTTCGGCGAACTGGATCTATTACATGGAGCGCGCCATCCAGGGCTTCTACCCGGAGGCAAAGGTCGTCTTCCTCCAAGGTGCGTGCGGTGACGTGACGCAAGTGGACAATCTCGATCCGCACACGAATCCCGAGAGCGATGCGTGGTCGCAATTCGTCGGCGCCCGCGTGGGCGCCGAGGCGGTGAAGGTGCTCGTGGGAATGTCGCAGACACGCGTCTCCGAAGTGCCCGTCGATGTGCGGACGAAATTGTGGAGCATCCCGCGCCGCGCGCCCGCGCCCGAGCGGGTAAAGGCCGCACTCGACCTCGCCCGCAAAGACCCGAAAGACGCCGGCCCCGATTGGGTATGGGCGAAGGAAACCCTGATGCTCGACGCGCTCATCGCGAAGGCCCCGCGCGTCGAGGTGGAAGGCCAGGCCATCCAGATCGGCCCGGTGGTGTGCCTCTCGAGTCCCGCGGAATACTTCTGCCAGTACGGATTGGATTGGAAAAAGGGCAGCGGCTTTCCAATCACCTTTCCGGTCGAGCTATCGAACGGCTGCGTGGGTTACGTGCCCACGCTCGAAGCCTTCGACTCAAAGACCGGCGGTGGCTACGAGACGCGGCTCTCGAGTTACAGCAATCTCGACATTACCGCCGGCGATCAAATCCGCGACGTGGGTCTCGAGCTCGCGCGCCAGCTCCAGCCCACGCGGCTCCCGCAACGCCCGCCCGCCCCACCGTTCAAAGGCGAGGGCTGGCTCTACGGCAATCAACCCCCGCAGCGCGAATGACCACGCGTTGCGCGGGCAGTGCCTCGCCGAGGCCGTCGAGCGCCTTTTGAGCGAATAGTTGGCCGAGCGCGGGCACATGGTAGCCTCGCTTGCACATGAAACATCCATCGACTCCGTCCGCTGCCATTTGCGCCGCGCTCATCGCGCTCAGCTTGAGTATCGAAATGCTCGCCTCGCCGCTCTCGCCTGACGACGCGCTCAAATCTTTCCAAGTCGCCGACGGCCTGCGCGTCGAGCTCGTCGCGGCGGAGCCGTTGGTTGAGTCGCCGTGCGCGCTGTCCTTCGATGAAAAGGGGCGGCTCTTTGTCGCGGAAAATCGCGGCTATCCACGCACCGTCGAGCCGCCGCAGGGCCGCATCGCGTTGCTCACCGACACCGATGGCGACGGGCGCATGGACCAGCGCACGACTTTCGCGGAGGGCCTCGCGTTTCCAAACGGCGTGATGGTCTGGCAGGGCGGGCTCATCGTCACCGCCGCTCCGGACATTTTCTTTTTCAAGGACACCGACGGCGACGGGCGCGCCGACGAGCGCCGCGTGCTGCTCACCGGTTTCGACACGGCCAAGAGCACGCAGCTCCGAGTCAACAAGCCGATGCTCGGACCCGACGGCTGGATATATTTCGCCGCGGGCCTCACCGGCGGCACGATCACTTCGCCCGAGCATCCCGAAAAGCCCGCGGTAAAAATGACCGGCGACTTACGCTGGAATCCGCGGACGGGTGACTTCGAGAACGTGGATGGCAAGTCGCAATTCGGAATGTCGTTTGATGACTTCGGACGGCGTTTCATCTGCATGAATCGGCTGCCCGTGCAGCACGTGGTGCTCTCCTCCGCGTGGCTGCGGCGCAATCCGCGCCTGGCCTTCAGCGACACCGTGCAGGACTGCAATGCGCGCGACGTGAAGACCATGATGAAGGGTGGCGGCGAAGGCGTGCGGCTCTTCCCCATCAGCCACAACATCACCACGGCTGATTCGCACGCCGGCTCGTTCAGTGCCGCGTGCGCCGTCACCATCTGGCGCGGCGGGGCGCTGCCGGAGCAGTTCACGGGCTGCGCGCTTTCGTGCGATCCGACGGGCAATCTGGTGCATGCCGACCGGCTCGTGCCGCGCGGCGCGACCTTCTCCGCCGAGCCTCTGCTCGAGAAGCGCGAGATCTTTCCCTCGAGCGACGACTGGTGCCGTCCCGTCTTTCTCGCCGCCGGCCCTGACGGCGCGCTCTACGTGGCCGATATGTACCGCAGCACCATCGAGCATCCCGATTACGTGGCGGAGGAATTGCGCAAGCACACCGACTTCGAGAGCGGGAAACAGATGGGTCGCATCTGGCGCGTCACTGCGGCGCGCGGCGCGAAGAGCGCGCCGGTCCCGCCGTTCCGCGATGAGTTTGCGCCCGTGCTCGCGGCGGCCGCCGATGCCGGAGCCACGGCGAAGATGGCCGACGACGCGAATGCGCGCACGCGCTTCTGCCTCGCGCTCGCGCTCGGCGATGTGCGCTCCGATTACTCGACCGCCGCGCTTGCAAAGATCGCCGCGCGCGACGCCGACGATCGCTGGGCGCGCGCCGCCGTGCTGAGCGGCATCGCCGGGCGTGAGATGGAATTTCTCCGCGCGCTGTGGCCGCGAGTGAAAGGCGCGACGGACGGTGAACTCGAATTGCTGTCCGGCGTTGGGCGTTCCTTTGCCGATCCCGCGGCGCTGCTCGCGGATTTGCCCGCGGGAAACTCCGCGGCGCTCGCCGCGCTGCTTACCGAGGTGAAGGGCGCGGAGAAGGCGCCGCAATTTCCGAAACTCCTCGACGACGCCGTGAACCACGCCGGCGATTCGTCCACGCCCACCTCCGCGCGGCTGCTCTTCGTTCGCCTGCTCGCGCGCAGTTCGTGGGAGCGCGCTGCCGAGGCGCTGCGCGAAGTTTTCATCTCCTCCGCCGACGACGCGCTGCGCACCGCCGCGATCCGCAGCCTCGCGACCCTCGACGCGAAGCGCGCCGCCACCACGCTGCTGGCGCCCGGTGCATGGCAGCACTACAGCCCCGCGATCCGCGAGAGCATCCTCGCCGCGCTGCTCGCGCGCGCCACGGATGTCGATGGCGTTCTCGCCGCCATCGAATCGGGCACGCTTCCGGCCTCGGCGCTCACCACGCAGCGCCGCCAGCTTTTCGCCAAACACAAGGATGCTGCGATCCGCGAGCGAGCCGCGAAACTCTTCGCCGCGAGCGCGAGCACGCCCGCCGCGGCGCAAGCCAAGGTGCAGGCGGCGCTCGCTCTCCCGCCGCAATCCGGACACGGCCGCGAAGTCTTCAAGCAACTGTGCATTACCTGCCACCGGCTCAATCAGGAAGGCGCCCTCGTCGGTCCCGACCTTTTCGATATGCGCCGGCAGCCCAAGGAGAACATCGCCTTCCACATCATCGCGCCCGACGCCGAGATTGCCCCCGCCTTTACCGCCTATGCCTGCGAAACCAAGGATGGACGGGCCTTCGCGGGCATCGTGACTTCCGAGACATCCACCAGCGTCACGATCCGGCAGCCCGGCGGGCTCGAAGAAACTGTGCTGCGCGCGGAAGTGAAATCGCTCACCGCACTCCCAAATTCGCTGATGCCCACGGGCCTCGACGCCGCGATGTCGCCGCAGGATTTCGCGGACCTGCTCGCGTATTTGAAAGGCGAAGGTGGTGCTGGGCTTTAGCCCGCACCGGCGGCGATGGCAGAAAGAGCGCGTCGATTCCCAAAGGCCGACGTCACGAGCTAAAGCCATGACTACTTTGGTCGCCGCATGATCTCGCCTCCTTGAAAGGCGGGCAGTAGAAAGCCGCTCATGAGCAAAAAATACAACGTCGCCGTCATCGGCTTTGGCTGGGCCGCCACGGCTCACATCGCCGCCATCAACGCCACCACTCAAGCGCAAGTCACCGCCGTCTGGTCTTCGCGCAAACTCGACGATGCCGAGCTGAGCGCGCGGCACGGCTCGCCGATCAAGACCTACACAGACCTCGCGGCCATGCTCGCGAGCAAGGACATCCACGCCGTCGATATCACCAGCTATCCAGATCAGCACGCCGCGCAATTCATCGCCGCGGCGAAAGCCGGCAAGCACATCATCGTGGAGAAACCGCTGGCTATAGAGTGGAGCGAGATCGTCGCGATGAAAAAGGCTGCGCAAAAGAGCGGGGCGAAAGTGTGCGTGTGCTTCGAGTGCCGCTGGTCGTCGCAGCTCGTGGCGACCAAGGCGATCATCGACGCGGGGCTGGTGGGCGCGCTCCATTACGGAGAGGTCGATTACTATCACGGCATCGGCCCGTGGTATGGGCAGTATCGTTGGAACACGAAGAAGAAACTCGGCGGCAGCGCGCTGCTCACCGCCGGCTGCCACGCGCTCGACGCGCTGCTGCTGTGCATGGGCGACGAGGTGGTCGAGGTCACTAGCTACGCCTCACAGAGTGCAAACCCGGTTTTTGCGAAATACGAATACCGGACCTGCGCCACGACCATCCTGCGTTTCAAAAACGGCGCCGTCGGCAAGACCGCAGCGGTGGTCGATTGCATCCAGCCCTACTACTTCCACACGCATCTGGTCGGCAGCGAAGGCTCGATCCTCGACAACAAATTCCACTCGGAAAAACTCGGCGGCCTCAACCGGCACGCGTGGTCGCAGCTTTCCATGAAGATGCTCGATAGTGGCGATGTGAGCGACCACCCGTATCAGACGCAGTTTCAGGCGTTCTTCGATGCGCTCGACAAAGGCAAAGACATGCCGCTCACAACCTTCACAGACGGCTTTCAAACTCATCGCGTGATCGCCGCCGCGGATATGTCGGCCTCGAAAAGGCGGCCGGTAAAGATGAGCGAGATCGCCAGATAGCGGCTGGAAAAAAGGTGAAGAAATATGTTGTCTCTACATATCGAGTATGTATGTTTGCCCCATGAAACTCACCTTGAATATTGACGATGCCTTGTTGGCGAGGGTCATGGAGACCACGGGCGCCAAAACAAAGACCGGAGCCATTCACGCCGCTTTAGGGGAAGTAGATCGGCGGAATAAGTTGATCACCTTGTTGTCCGAGGACTTGGGCATGAACTCCGATGACTGGAAAAATGCCTTCGATGAAAAGTCATGGGCGGATCAAGAAACGGCCCGTGTAGCGGAGACGCCAGCGGCGCCCGGCGCACCCGCGGCTTTCGCTGCGCCCAAGATTCCCGTTCGCTATGGCCGCAAGCCCCGTTCTCGTCGATAGCAGTTGGTATATCCGGCTCTTTCGCGAGGGGGGCGATCCGCTTCGCGAATTGATCCCGATTGCCCTGGCGCGCGACGTGGCGACCTGTGGAATCGTGCGCTGTGAAGTAGGACGCGGCATCAAAGATCCGGCGCTGCTCCGGAGGTTCGACCTGCGGTGGGACGTGATGATGTTTGTGCCGACGGACAACAAGCTCTGGGCCGAAGCGGAGGCGCTGCTCTGGAAGCTGGATCGCGGCGGCCTCACGTTGCCGTTGGCGGACGTCGTCATTGCCTGCTGCGCCCGGCGCATCGGAGCGGTGGTGCTCACGCACGACGATCACTTCAGTCTCATTCCCGGCATTCGCTCGACGGATCGCATTTTGTAAATGCCGAACGCCCTCGCCATCGCCGCGCATCCCGACGACATCGAGTTCGTCATGGCGGGCACATTGCTGCTTCTGCGTGAGGCGGGGTGGGACATCCACTATCTCAACGTCTCGACAGGCAACATGGGCAGCACGCAGATGACTGCCACGGAGACGGCGCGTGTGCGCCGGAAAGAAGCGCGGTCGGCGGCGAAGATGCTCGGCGCGAAATGGCACGCGCCGTTTTGCGACGACATCATGATCTTTTACGGGGAGGAAAATATCCGCCGCATTTGTGCCGTGGTGCGGGAGGCCCGGCCCGCCGTGGTGCTCACTCACGCGCTGGAGGATTACATGGAGGATCACATGATCGTCGCGCGCCTGGCCGTGACCGCGACCTTCTCGCGAGGCATCCCCAACTTTCGCTCGAAGCCGCTACGCAAGCCGATGCTCGATCCGTGCACGATCTACCACGCAATGCCGCACGGCCAATGCACACCGATGCGCGAACCCGTGACGCCCGAACTCATCGTCGATACCACGAGCGTCCACGCCACCAAACGCGCGGCGCTGGCCTGCCACGCTTCGCAGAAGGAATGGCTCGACCAATCGCAAGGCCAGGACAATTACCTCGTGACGATGGACACCTTCTCCCGCGCGATGGGCCAGCAGACGCGTCGCTTTACCCACGGCGAGGGCTGGCGGCGGCATCTGCACTTCGGCTTCGGCGCGGAGTGCGACGACCCATTGCGCGAGGTGCTCGCCAGGGGGCACCGTGAAGCTGTGACTTCGAAACGGGAATGAATAGAGTTCTACAAGCTTGGGACCACCAAAAGCCCGAGTCACCCGAGACATATAGGCTACTGACGTAAGCGATGCCTGCCCGCCCTTGCTCGGCAGGCTCCGAAGCCTGCCTGCCGAGACAGCCAGGATGCTATCTTACCACGCACTTCGGCAACGAAAGGATTGCTAACGAAGGCGGGGGCGAGTCTTAGTCTGGAGAATGCGCATTTTTTGGAATCGACTGTGGCCGTTCCTCCGTGAACTTACCTTTCCCGTGCTGGGAATTGTTGCGGGCCAGGCGATTCTTTACGGGCCTTCGCTGGCTGGACACAAGATTCTGCTTCCGCTCGACTTCCTTGCCCAGCCCGGGGTATATCTGCCGGCGGGCGCGCACTGGAAGCCGCCTTACGATCCGGTGCTCTCAGATCTCGTTCTCCTGGGTGAACCCAGCCGCCGTTTTATTGCGGCGGAAATGCGCGCGCACAGGATCCCGCGGTGGAATCCTTATCAATTTGCCGGTGCTCCGTTTGTGGTTCCGAAGTGCTCGCCTTTTGTGTTACTCGGAGCCAGTTCTCTATCACCAGTGATCGTTGCCTGGCTGCAAGTGTTTCAGGCGTTGATCAGCGGGTTGGGCGCCTATGTCTTCTTTCGCCACGTTTTGAAAGTGTCGATCTGGCCCGCGACTATTGCAGCGTGGTGTTACCCACTTACTGGGTTTTTTGTTTTATGGGCGGGATATGGAGTTACTTATCCGGTCGCGTGGCTTCCTTGGATCCTGCTCGCCATCCACAGCGCCACACGACGCACGAGTCTGTGGGCTGGCGGGGGCCTGGCCCTGGCGACGTTTCTCGTGCTGGTAAGTGGCGCCCTGGATGTAGCCGGGCAGGTGTTACTGGCGTCGGGGTTATTTGCCATCTGGAATCACGTGGACTTACACCGCCGGCATTTCCTTACCCGAGGCGCCTTGCAAGGTTTCGCCGTCGTGATGGCCGGCTGGGCGCTGGGGTTTCTGCTCGCGGCTCCGGATATCCTTCCCACGCTCGAATACTCGCGAACCGGAGCCCGCATGGAAAGGCGCGGCGGCGGCGAGGAAGAGCGGCCTCCCGTGGGTCTCGCGGCGTTGCCCCAGATCGTGCTGCCCGACATGTATGGATCCTCGGAACGAGGAAGCTTTCCTATCTTTCCGGAGAAAGAGGGAAATTTGCTCGAGAGTGCGTCGGCTGCTTACACCGGGATATTAGTTACTTTGTTACTGGCGCCGCTGGCTTGGTGCAGCCGGCGGCATCGGTCAATCAATGGGTTCTTCGTTGCACTGGCTTTAGTTACTTTGAGCTGGTGCCTGGATGTACCGGTGCTGGTCGATCTATTGCGCCTGCCGGGGCTCAACATGATGTCGCATAACCGCTTTGTATTCGCCGCGTCCTTTGCGATCCTTTGTATGGCAGCGGTGGGCATGGAGGTAATCTGGCAGCGCGCATTTGTGTGGCGCGCCTGGTTTTGGGTTCCCACTGCGCTGCTCGGGGGGCTGGCTTTGTGGTGTATGTATCGAGCGGGCGCGCCGCCGGAACCCATCGCCTCGCAACTCCGCGCGCAGATCGCTGCTGGCAATCGGATCGGCGCTTTGCACGATCTTGCGGGAGTACGGGAAGTGGAGGCTTGGTTTAACCGGCGTTATAACTTCGCGGCGTTACTAAGCTTGCTAAGTATCGGCGGCTGGGCCGTGTTAGTGGCGCGAGGTAACTTACCGCGATGGGTGGCGGGAACTTTGGCGCTGGCCGTCTTGGGCGATCTGCTTTGGTTCGGCCACGGGCGGCGTCCGCAGTGCGATCCGGCGCTTTATTACCCGCGGATTGGAGTACTCGAAGAGATCGCCAAGTCGGAGCCGGGTCGGGTGGTGGGTTATAACTGCCTGCCGGCGCGACTGGCGGAGTCGCATGGGTTGCGCGACATTCGCGGCTATGATGCTGTCGATCCCGCGCGCCTCATGGATCTGATGACACTGGCTGCCGATCCTCACTCGCCGGTGCTTCCTTACTCACAGACTCAGTGGTTTCGGCCGCGTATCTCAGCCAATGCACCGGATAACATCCGGCTTTCTCCGATCCTCGATATGCTGGGGGTTCGTTATGTTATCTTTCGCGGGTTGCCGCCGGCCGGGTTTGTTGCGCCATTTCAAGGCGACGATTACTGGGCTCTTATCAACAAAGTTGCTTTGCCGCGCGTGTTTATTCCGCGGAGTGTGCAGACGATCGCGGACGACCGCGAGCGGCGGGTCCGCATGAGCGCGCCGGCCTTTAACCCGCGGGGAATAGCTTACGTGGAGATTCCCGTGGGCCTGCCACTGGATTGCGTCGGCACCGCCGAGATTGTGGAGGAGACTTCGAGTAACGTGAAGATTCACGTGAAGATGGAAACGCCGGGACTGGTGGTGCTGGCGGACTTATGGGATCAAGGTTGGCGCGCCTATCTCGATGGGGAGCGCGTTCCCATCCTACGCACTAATCACGCCGTGCGCGGGGTGGTAGTTACCGCGGGAAATGCGGGCTTGGAGTTCCGTTACGAGCCTCAGAGCGTAGCTTGGGGGTTGCGGCTCGCGGGGCTCGCGGTAGGGATTCTTGCGGGCTGGGGTGGGACCATCGCATGGAATACATCCGGGAGCCGGCGCACGCGCGAAATTGTTTGCATGAAAACGCTTCCATTCTTATTCGCGTCTCTGGTGTGTTCTTGCGGCGCGGTCGAGGCGCAGACGGCTGACACGGTGTCGATCCCATCGACGGCTATTTCGGGTCGAGAGGGCTTTACCAAAGGCGGCACCGACGTGATGTTTACGCACAACGGAAAGACGGAGAAGGTCACTAAAGAAGTGGTCTTCCAGAATGGATTGCGAGTGAATCCCGACGGCACGGTGATTTTGCCGAATGGCGAGAAGACTTCCCTTCGAAATAACCAGCTCCTTACTTTGAATGGCAGCATTGAGACTGTGGCGCTCACTACCGGCGGAATTGCACCGGCCACTTCTGGCGGGCCGCCTGTTAATAACCAAGGCGAGGAAGTGGGGCGCGCGGCTATCGACGGAATCACGGTATCTGGCAATGAAGCGCTGATCACGCAAAACGGCATTACTGAAAAACTGGCGAAGGAGATGCGCCTGAAGAATGGGACGCGGGTGCAACAGAACGGCGAGGTGACCCTTCCCAATGGCACGCAACTCACGCTGCGAAACGATCAAGTGCTGTTATTCGATGGGCGGGTGATCGAGGCTGGAGCGAGGCCGGCGGGCACTTTGTCTGCGCCTCGATAGGAGGTCAGTTAGTCTTATGGCACCCGTACGCCAACTGCCGGTGGGGGCCGATGTCCAGAGCGGCGGCGGAGTGCATTTCCGGGTGTGGGCTCCGCAGTCCCTCGGCGTGAGTGTGGTGCTCGCGGAATCCGACACGCTTCAGGATGCCGCGGTTAGCAAACTCATTGCGGAAGAAGGTGGCTATTGGTCCGGCTTTGTTTCGGAGGCGCGTGTCGGCATGCACTATCGCTACCGTCTCGGGTCGGGGGATTTTCCCGATAACGCGTCGCGCTTCCAGCCGCACGGGCCGCACGGGGCCTCCCGGATTGTCGATCCGCAAGCCTTTGCGTGGTCGGACAAAGATTGGCGCGGGGTAAGGCGCGAGGGGCAGGTGCTTTATGAAATGCACATCGGCACTTTCACTCGCGAGGGCACATGGCCCGCGGCGATGGCGCGCCTGCCACATCTTGCGGAGCTCGGCGTTACGCTGCTCGAGGTGATGCCGGTCTCGGACTTTCCAGGCCGCTACGGCTGGGGCTACGACGGCGTGAATCTTTTCGCGCCGACGCGGCTCTACGGCGAGCCGGACGATTTCCGGCGCTTCGTGGATCGGGCGCACGCGCTCGGTCTGGGGGTGATCCTGGATGTCGTCTATAACCACCTCGGGCCGGACGGGAATTTTACGAAGGAATTTGCGCCGCACTATTTCAGCGAGCGCTACAAGAATGAGTGGGGCGATGCCTTAAACTTCGACGATGAATTCAGCGCCCCGGTGCGCGAACTCTTCATCGCCAACTCCGGATATTGGATCGAGGAATATCATCTCGATGGGCTGCGGCTGGATGCGACGCAGCAGATTTTCGATGCGTCGAAAGTGCACGTGCTCGCCGCCATCTCAGCGCGTGCGCGAGAGGCGGCGCGCTGGCGGGACATCTTCCTCGTCGCGGAAAATGAAACGCAGGATGTGCGCATCATGTGCCCGGTGGAAAGGGGAGGCCACGGCATCGACGCGCTTTGGAACGATGACTTTCATCACGCCGCTGTGGTGGCGATGACGGGGCGCGCGGAAGCCTACTACACCGACTACCGCGGCACGCCGCAGGAGTTCATCTCGGCTGCTAAGTGGGGCTTCCTTTATCAGGGCCAGCGTTACAAGTGGCAGGCGGCGCGGCGCGGCACGCCGAGCCTGGACTTTGAGCCGCCTAACTTTGTGAACTTCCTGCAAAATCACGACCAAATCGCGAACTCGCTGTGGGGCCGCCGCATTCAAATGGTCACGAGCGAAGGCCGCATGCGCGCGCTTACCGCGCTGCTGCTGCTGGGGCCGAATACGCCGATGCTTTTTCAAGGCCAGGAGTTTGCAGCTTCGACGCCGTTTTTATATTTCGCCGATCACAATCCGGAACTCGCAAAAGCGGTCGCCGCGGGGAGGGCGGTTTTTCTCAATCAGTTTCCCAGCATCGCGGCGGGCGATGTGGCCACACTCGTACCGAACCCGGAACTCGAGGACACCTTCCTGCGCTGCAAGCTCGACTGGGCCGATTGCGAGCGGCACGCGGAGGTGCTGCGGCTGCACCGCGATTTAATCGGGCTGCGCAAGAGCGATCCGCTGCTGGGCAAGGCGGCGCGCGGCACCTACGACGGCGCGGTGCTGGGCGCGTCGGCGTTTGTGCTGCGATTTTTTGGGCGCGCGCTCGACGACCGGCTGCTGGTGGTGAATCTCGGCTCGCATCTGCATCTCGATCCCGCGCCGGAGCCGCTGCTCGCGCCGCCGCTGGGCTGCGAGTGGGAGCAGGCGTGGTCGAGCGAGGACCCGCGCTATGGCGGCAGCGGCACGCCGCCGCTCGACTCGGAGGAAAACTGGAGGCTGCCCGCCGAAGCGGCCGTGCTGCTCACCGCGCGCGAACTTCACGCATGACCGCCACGCTCACTCGCAGGATCGACATCGCCCAGGCGCAGGCCGAAAACGCGCGCGAAATTCTGCGCCGCGAATGGCTCATCGCCAATGGGCTCGGCGGTTACGCTTCGGGCACCATCTGCGGCATGGTATCGCGAAGATACCACGGGCTGCTCGTAGCCGCGCTGCCCGCGCCGGCCGGGCGCGTGGTGATGCTCAATCACCTCGCGGAATATCTCCACCTGCCGGATGGACGCCGCGCACTCCTCGGCGGCGAAGAGCACGCGCGCGTCGATCATTGCCTCCGCGAGTTTCGGCTCGAGAGCGGGCTGCCGATCTGGACTTACAAGGCGGAAGGGCACGTCATCGAAAAACGGCTGCTGCTCATCCACGGACAGAACACGCTCCACGCCACGTATCGACTGCTCTCCGGCCAGGAAGCGGCGCGTCTGGAGTTGCGGCCAGCGGTGCATTTTCGACTTCATGAAAACGACGTGAGCCAGACTTTGCGGGAAGGCTATGCGCTGCTCATTCTGGACAACCGCTACGAGATCACCGCACCCGACCAGCCGCACCCGCTGCGGCTCTGCGTGCATGGCGAGGAGACGAAGTTCACGCACGAAGGCGGGCGCACGCGTGAAATTTTTTACCAGACCGAGGCCGACCGCGGCTACCACTCGCGCGGCACTTTGTGGAGCCCGGGTTGCTTTCACGTCGAGCTGCGACCGGATCGACCGGCGACGCTCGTGGCTTCCACGGAAGCTTGGCCGGCGATTCTCGCCGTCGATCCGGAGACGGCGGTGATGTCTGACATCGAGCGCAGACATCGCCTGATCGCGGCGGCGGATCCGAGCGCGCGCTCCGGTTCCGCGGCGGAACTCGTGCTGGCCGCGGACCAATTCATCATCCAGCCGGCGGGCCGCATCGAAGACGCCGCGCGCGCAAAGGCGGCCGGCGACGATGTGCGCACGGTCATCGCCGGTTACCACTGGTTCACGGATTGGGGCCGCGATACGATGATCAGCCTCGAGGGCCTCACGCTCACCACGGGCCGGCACGTGGAGGCCGGCTGGATTTTGCGCACCTTCGCGCATTACATCCGCGACGGGCTCATCCCGAATCTTTTCCCCGAAGGACAGAGCGAGGGCCTCTACCACACCGCGGATGCGACGCTGTGGTTCTTCCACGCGCTGGATCGCTATCTCGAGACGACGAAGGATCGCGGCACGCTCCAACTCCTGCTGCCGAAGCTGGTGGAGATCGTGGACCTGCATCTGCGCGGCACGCGCTTTGGAATCGGCGTCGATCCAGCCGATGGCCTGCTGCGGCAGGGCGAGGAAGGCTACCAGCTCACGTGGATGGACGCGAAGGTGGACGGCTGGGTGGTCACGCCGCGCCGGGGAAAAGCCGTGGAAATCAACGCGCTCTGGTACAACGCGCTTCTGCTGCTCGCGGGCTGGCTGCGGGCCGAACGCGACGAGGCCACCGCGCGTCCTTACGCCAGCCATGCGCAGCGCGCGCGCGAATCTTTTAACCGCCGCTTCTGGTGTGCCGAACGCGGATATCTCCTCGACGTCGTGGACGGCGAACACGGCGACGACGACGCGTGCAGGCCCAATCAAGTCTTCGCCATCTCGCTGCGGCACGCCGTGCTCGACGAGGCGCACTGGCCGCCGGTGTTGGAAAAAGTGCGCGCGGAATTGCTCACGCCGGTGGGGCTGCGCTCGCTTAGTCCACGGCATCCCGATTACAAGGCGCGCTACTTCGGCGACCTGCGGGCGCGCGATGCGGCGTATCATCAAGGCACCGTGTGGGCGTGGCTCATCGGGCCATTCATCGACGCGTGGTTGAAGGTGCATCCCGGCGATCGCGCGGGCGCGCGCGGCTGGCTCAATGGACTTGCCGCGCATCTCGATCACGCCTGCGTGGGCACGATCAATGAAATCTTCGACGCTGAGGAACCCTACACGCCGCGCGGCTGCATCGCGCAAGCCTGGAGCGTCGCGGAAGCGTTGCGGTGTTGGACGAAGACGGCGTAGCGCAGGCCGCGTGGTGCACGCATCCCTGCCTGCGCCACGCAGTCTGCGCTGTTACAACGGCAACTCACCTTCGCGGCGCGGCGCGGCGATGCCGAGCTTCTTGTAGGCGAGCGGCATCGCCACGCGCCCCTGCGGAGTGCGCTTCACGTAGCCTTGCATGATGAGGTAAGGCTCATTCACGTCCTCGAGCGTGCCCGCATCTTCGCCGATCGCCACGGCCAGCGAGCTCGCCCCGACCGGGCCGCCGGCGAATTTGTGGATGAGCGCTTCGAGGATGCGCATATCCATTTCGTCGAAGCCGTCCCGGTCGATGTCGCGCATGGTCAGCGCGAGGTCAGCCACCTCGCGGTCGATCTTATTGTCGGCCCGCACTTGCGCGTAATCGCGCACCCACCGCAGCAGATTATTGGAAATGCGCGGTGTGCCGCGGCTGCGCGAGGCGATCTCATAAGCGCCCGCTTCATCGGTCTCCACATTGAGCAGCCCGGCGCTGCGCAGCACGATGCGCCGGAGTTCTTCGGCCGTGTAATAGTCGAGCCGGCACGTCATGCCAAAACGGGAACGCAGCGGCGCGGAGATCATCCCGGCGCGAGTGGTCGCGCCGATGAGCGTGAACTTCGGCAGATTGAGCCGCACACTGCGCGCGTTGGGGCCCTGGTCGATGATGATGTCGAGCTTGTAGTCCTCCATCGCGGGATAGAGATATTCCTCGATGGCTGGCGAGAGGCGGTGGATTTCGTCGATGAAAAGCACGTCGCCGCGTTCGAGCGTGGTGAGCAGTCCCGCGAGGTCGCCGGCCTTCTCGATGGTGGGGCCGCTAGTGCTCTTGATGTTCACGCTCATGGCGCCGGCGAGGATGTACGCCAGCGTTGTCTTGCCGAGCCCCGGCGGCCCGCTCAGCAGGATGTGCTCGAGCACATCGCCGCGCTGCTGCGAAGCCTGCACCATGAGCTCGAGGCGCTGGCAGACTTTTTCCTGCCCCGCAAATTCGCTGAACATCGGCGGCCGCAGCGACACATCGAAGGGCGTATCGGGCGGTTCGTCGGGATGCTTGGCGGGATGCGAGGGCACAGCGGGTTGTTCAACCTAGAAGCGGGAAGGGGAGTCGTTGGGAAATGACGAATGAGGAATGAGGAATGACGAATGACGAATCACGAAATCAACGCGGCAGGTCTTATAGACACGCCAAGTGCGCTTTCCGACCTCCTTCATTCGTCATTCGTCATTCGTCATTTCTTGTTCCGCGTATTCCGCGGACCCCTCTCACTCCTCCTCCGGCGCTTCTTCCCGGCGCGCCATGAGCATCCGCTCGTGCACCGCCTCGTCCATGCCTTCGGCGATCAACTCCTCGCCGAGATTTTCCATATCGTCGCCGCGCACATTTTCCACGTGCCGCCCGACCGAACCGGCCACCATGTCGCGCCCGGAGACCATCGCGCTCATCTCCATCTCGCTGCCATCGGCGGAGTCGCCGTGACCGCCGTGCAGCTCGCGTTTGGCATCGCGCCAGTCCTCTTCGCTGAATCGCGGGCGTCCGGCGATGATGGCGAGCTCCTGCGCACGGTGGCGCACTTGAGCGGCATTGGGAGCACCGAGGCCCTCCGCATGTTGGATGATCTTCGCGGAAGGCGGGCGCGTCGTGTTCATGACTTCACTGGAAGGGCGAACCGCGCGATGGGCAAGCCGACTTTTCCCGCGCGCGGGATTTTTTTTCCGGCGCGCACATCGCGGATTGCGAAGTGCCGCGATCCGGCCTATCGCCCTGTGCATCGTCATGAGAAAAATCAAACTCAGCGGCCGCGAGCAGGCAGTGGTGCGCGCCATCGACTACGCGCTGGGCAGCAGCGGCGCCGAACTCCAGGAGCGCACGCAGATCGAGCCGCAGGAACTCGTCGATGTGCTCAACGGTCTGTGCGAGGCGGGCTACGTCGAGGTCACGCCGCCGGTCGAGAAGTTCGGACTCCACGAATACGCGGACGATCATTTTGAGATCAACCCTTCCTACGCCGCGGACCTCCGCGAGACGATGCGCCGGGGTTGACGGACCGGCCCACGATTGTCGGCATTGACCTGTCCGGTGGGAAGGCTTGAAATGCCGGCGTGAGAGCCCGGCCACTAACTTCCCCGTGCCTGCGCGCACTCGGCGCGGTCCTCGCCCTTGCCATCGGTCCGTTGGGCAAATCGGCGCGGGCGGCCGGGGTGACGGTCATCACCCACGGGTTCAATGGGAATGTCACCGATTGGATCATTCCGCTGGCGGGGCGGATTCCGGCGTTTGCGTCCTTTCCGGGGGCGACCTTCAGTTGTTACGAGATCGCAATCACGCGCAATGGCTCCGGGCAATATGTGGCGGCGGCTACTTTCCTCGGTGGAGTCGCGCCGATGGAGTCGGATTCCGGGGAGATACTCATCAAGCTGGATTGGTCCACCCTGGCGGGAATCAGCGGGGCGTCCTCGACGACGGTGGCCAATGCGGCGGTCGGGGCGCTGCTCTCGGGAAGTTTGATCCCGGAGTTGGGAGGGCGGCCGCTGGCGGAGTTGCCGCTGCATCTCGTCGGGCATAGCCGCGGTGGGTCGGTGGCCACGGAGATGGCGCGGTTGCTCGGTGCGCAGGGGGTGTGGGTGGATCAAGTCACGACGCTCGATCCGCGGCCGGTGACGGAGCTGGGCGACGCGGGCGTGACGACTTACGCGAATGTGCTCTTCGCCGATAACTACTGGCAGACGCTGGGCGATGGGCTGTTTGTGCCCAATGGGCAATCGGTCTTCGGCGCTTACAACCGCAAGCTCACGAGCCTCAATGGCGGGTACTCCTCGAGTCATAGCGATGTGCATCTGTGGTATCACGGCACCGTCGACCTCGCGACGCCGGCCACCGATACGCAGGCGACCATCAATGCAAGCCAGCGCACTGCCTGGTGGACGAGCACGGAAAGCGCGGGCGCGGCCACGGGGTTTCGCTACAGCGCGATCGGCGGGGGCGATCGGCTGAGCAGCGCGGATCCGGGCGGCGTGGGCAATGGGCGGATCGGCGATGGCTTTAACAGGAGCTGGGATCTCGGTGGCGGCGTGGCGTCCAATCGCACGGCGTTGCCGGTCAATTCGGGGCTCTGGCCCAATGGAATTCGCGGCGTGCGCGTAGGTGCGGGGTCGGTGCCCGCCAGTGGGGCGTTCGACCTCACCCTCTATCGACAGTCTGGCGCCAATGCGCTGGGGAATGTCGAGGTGCGGATCTTTCTCGATGCGGATTTCAATCCTTACGACGGCAATGAGACGGGGATCGATGCACGAATGCTTCCGGACACAGGCACGAGTGTGGTGGCGAGCAGCACGCTGACGGTGCGCGTGGACGCGGGCGCGGTGACGCCGGGCAGCTATGCGGTGGGTGTGCGGATCGGCAACGGCACGCGCGCGCGCTATCTCTATTTGCCGGACCGGTTGTTGATCACACCGGCGCCCGCGGTGGATGCGCGGTCGCTCACGTGGATCGGCGGCGGCCTGCGCTTCAATGTGCTGGCCTCTGCCGGGCAGACCGTGATGCTCCTGGCGACGACGGATTTTGCGGCGTGGGTCCCGCTCGAGACGCACACTTTCGCCGGCACCGTGTGGATCTTCACCGATGCCGCCGCGGGTACTTTTCCCAAGCGCTTTTACAAGGCGGTGCTGGTTCCTTAAGGCGAAGTGAGAACCACCTGGCCACTATGAGCGGGGCCAAGGAAAAATCCGGATGCGATGTTCTGGCTCTGCAAGAGCACGCCGCTGAATGCCTGCGTCTTGCCGGTGCCAAGGCGGACGAAAGTCCCCCTAAAGACGCCGGTCGTCCTGGCAATCGAGAACTTGAAGCCTTTCGCTTCGGTCAACGGCTTCGCAATGTAGGAGGACATCGTCACGGGTATTTGTAAGTCCCCCGGCAAGTCTCCCCCCGTGAACGTGACGGTCGCGGCACTGCCGTTCCCATCGAGAGCGGAAGATGCAGCGGGGGCTTCCAGGCCGTTTGGCTTTGCATAGTGTGAACCGCGGAGATTTATCGCCGCGCCCTGCGGCCAGCCGTCGGGGTAGTATCTGTCTTTTGGGCGCACAGGCTTAAACCAAGTGACGGCGCCGTTCACGTCGCTGCCTGCCTGCGATAGGAGTGAGACCGTCCCGCACACAGCACCACCTCGGGCGTAGAGCGAAACATAGAGGGGCAGGCTCCCGTCCTGGGCGAGTTCTGTGCTGCTGGATACCGCAGTACCATCGGCCAATGTCCCCACGATCCGCACAGAACCTGCGGCCGCCACGTTGAGCGTGCCCCAACCATCTCCCTGCGGTACGGCTGACGCGGCGCTTTGCACAACCGGGAAGATGAAGGTGTAGGCACCGCCCAGTTCCGCCGGAACATTGCGGTACGGCGCCACAGGATTTTTCGCGGCGGTGAAAAGATCGTGGCTGGCGGCGATTGCAGAAACGAATACGCCGGGGTCGCTGATCGCACCGATGATGCGTTCCGGGATGCCCGCTGCGATTTCCAACTGGAGGCTCAACTGAAGCGGAACCTGCGAACCTGCTCTCCGGATTGCCAGGCTGGTTTCCGAAGCGCGACCGAAACGAGCGACCCCGATCGCGTCGAAGCTGCCGGAAAAAATGTATCCGACTCCCGCCAGCGCGATTCTGCCCGAGAACTTCCCGGTGGAAGTTACGGTGATTTTCACGCCGCCGCTGCTCGCATTAGTCTGCGGCACAGCCAAGGCAAGACCATTGTAAGTGCCCTTCGCAGTCAGAAACGAATTCTGATTAACGGTAAGCACGGCGTCGTTGCTGGTCGCGCTGCTGATGGAGTTACTCACTAACACCGAGTAACTCCCCGCGGCGTCGAGCGGAACGGTTGTAAGATGCAGGGTCGCTCCGACGGCTCCACTAATGGGCACCCCGTCTTTACTCCACTGGTAACTCAAGGGCGCCGTGCCACTGGCCGCGACAGTGAAATTGATTGTCGCTCCCTCCGTTACCGTCTGGCTCTGGGGTTGCTGGGTGATCGCGGGCGCAACGGGCTTCGCGTTAACGGTCAGCTTCGCTACACTGCTAGTTACGCTATCCACGCTGTTGCCGACCACGACGTTATAGTTTCCGGCGTCGCCGGTTTGCACTGCGGGCAGAAAGAGCGTCGCACCGGTGGCTCCACTAATCCCCACGTTATTCTTACGCCACTGGTAAGTAATTGGCGCGGTGCCAGTGGCGGTGATACTGAAGGTCACAGCGTCTCCCTCCGTTACCGCCTGGCCTTGCGGTTGTTGGTTGATCGCGGGTGGCATATGCCTCGGAATAACTGTGAGCACAGCGGCGTTGCTGGTCGCGCTGCCGACGGAGTTACTCACTAACACCGAGTAACTCCCCGTGGCGTCGATCGGAACACTTGTAAAGCGCAGGGTCGTGCCGCCGACTCCACTAATGGGCACTCCGTCTTTACTCCACTGGTAACTCAAGGGCGCCGTGCCACTGGCTGCGACGGCGAAAATGACCGTAGCTCCCTCCGTTACCGTCTGGCTCTGGGGTTGCTGGGTGATCGTCGGCGCAACGGGCTTCTCATTAACCGTCAGCCTCGCCACACCGCTAGCTATGTCATCCACGCTGTTGCTGACCACGACCGTATAGTTTCCGGCGTCACCGCTTTGCACGGCAGGCAGGAAGAGCGCCGCATCGTTGGCTCCACTAATCGCCACGTTATTCTTACGCCACTGGTAAGTAAGTGGTGCGGTGCCGGTGGCGGTGACGCTGAAGGTCACAGCGTCTCCCTCCGTTACCACCTGGCCTTGCGGTTGCTGGTTGATCGCGGGCGCCAGGGGCCTCGGAATAACTGTGAGCACAGCGGCGTTGCTGGCCGCGCTGCTGATGGAGTTACTCACTAACACCGAGTAACTCCCCGCGGCGTCGAGCAAAACAGTTGTAAGGCGCAGGGTCGCGCCGACGGCTCCACTAATGGGCACACCGTCTTTACTCCACTGGTAACTCAGAGGCGCCGTGCCACTGGCTGCGACGGCGAAAATGACCGTTGCTCCTTCCGTCGCCCGCTGACTTTGTGGCTGCTGGGAGATTGCGGGCGGCGTTCCGCCGGAGCCGCCGGTCGTCACATTGGTGATCATGATGTCATCGAAAAACCAGCCGTGGCGGTCCGTCAGCCCGAGGTAAGCCCCAGCCGGGCTGTTGA
>JBBRXP010000064.1:0-28414 GCA_038238555.1 Chthoniobacterales bacterium
GATGTGCTGAATATCGGCCAGCAGCATGACGCCGGTACTTTGCGCGTCGGCATCGTCGCGGCTCGTCAGGGTGGCAAAAGCACGAGCCGCGCGATCCGGCCAATCACCGCCGGCAATTTCGGCGACCGCGAAGAGCGGCCGCCAGTTGTCCGCGAGCCGGTTGAAAACGCCGTCTGGCATAGGTGGATCGGCGGCTGCGAGTTGCGCGAGATTACCGGCGCACCAGCGGGCCACCTTGCGACACAGTTCACGTTCGCGCTGGGTGTGCCGGTCATCGAGGCGGGCACGCACTTCGCCCGGCCTCGCTCGCGCGAGTCGAATCACGATCGAGCGGTCGAGAAGCGTGCCGGGCAACGCACCGATGCCGCACAACACCGCCGGGGCATAAGCCCCAAAAGCACCTACCTCGTGCGCATCACCCTCACAGCGATACACGGTCGCACCGCGCCGGTGTCCAGCGTTGAGCAGACCGCGGAGTTCCTCGTTGTCCAGTAGCCAGGCATCGTACTCATCGACGAGTCGGAACAGGACGGCGACGGTCATGTTCTCGGTGAGCACCGATCGTGGGACAAAGAGTGCGACCACATCGCGCAGGGTGGTCTTGCCGCACCCTTTCTCCGGCGAGGAAATGTTGAGCCGCGGCGAGCAGAGAAACACGGGAAAGACGTGGGCGTGTGCGCACCAGAGCGCACACGCATCCGCCGCACCGTCGGGCAGCGCCGCGTAGCGGGTAAAGATTTCTGCAATATCGTTCAGCGTCTCCGCGCCATCGACGGGGTGCGGCCACGGTTCAACGTCGGGAAGTTCGACGGCGCGCCCTTGCAATGGGGCGGTGTCGGGCTGGGATTTTCTTAGCTTAACCAGCTTGTCGAGCCCGCTCTCGCGCACGCCGAGCCGCTTCGCTTCCGCCTTGCGCACGCGCTCGTATTCGAGCGTCGGCAATGCGGCAAGTCGAGCGAGTGCTTCCTCGTCTGCGTCCGCGGGCGCGGGTTCGCACGATGGTGCGGTTTCGTGATCCGATTCCGGTCGTCGTGGCTCGCCCGACAGCGCACCGTTGAGGTCGCCCGATTTTCGCAGTTGCTCGCTCAATGCGGCCAATCCCCGCCTTCCGCTGGACGCTGCCAATCCAGCTTTATCGACACCATTTTCCAGCACCTTCACGGTCTGAAATGGAGATTGCTTCGCTTCGACGGTGCTCATCGGATCACTTCG
Source organism: Chthoniobacterales bacterium (assembly GCA_038238555.1). Classification (GTDB taxonomy): domain Bacteria; phylum Verrucomicrobiota; class Verrucomicrobiia; order Chthoniobacterales; family Chthoniobacteraceae; genus JANNXQ01. The sequence goes on from JBBRXP010000064.1 coordinate 1,213, forward strand.
TCCTCCAATCCATCCCATGCAAGGCGAGCAGCTCCACGATCTGTGCCGCGGTGATACTCTCGCTCCGGTAGAGATCGTTGAAATCCTTGTGCGCCGCGCAGCGGACTACCGCGACCTTGCGGCAGATGCGCGCCAGCCGATTCGCAAATGAATCCGCGCCCTTGTGCCACTGGCTGCCGCTCGCGTCGCCATCCGGCAGGAGCAGGCAATTGGCGCCACTGGGCCAGAACGGCAGGTACGGGCGAGGGCGCGAAAAACAGCGTCTGGATTGAACCTCACGCCACGCTTGCCGATTCGTACGAACGGTATTCTTCTTTCCTTCATCCAGTTTTCGATGGTCCGCACGGAGACATCGCAGCCGTGGGCAATTTTCGGTTTCGTGACGAGTCTTTGGGCCAGTTCGGGCGCTGTTGCGTTCCGGTTCGGAATAGTGCTCATATACGTTGCTGAGGGCTTCCCGCTCCATGCACAAAAGTCTTGAGACCTATTCCGCAGCGCTGAAATGCACAGCCGGGCAGGTTCGCCGATACATCACGGCGGGGCATGTTCCGTCCGCGGTCTTAGTGAAGGGCGCGAAGGGCCGGCCGTATTGGATGATCCGCGACACGTCGGCTGAGACCATCGATGGGCTCCGTCGCAAAATCCGGTGGTCGGGCTGTGAACTTCCCATCTTCCATGAGCCGGTGAGACATCGGCAAATCGGGGTGATGCCGGGTCGCGGCCCTTTCGTAAGCGATCTGCTCCTGTGGCAACCGATGTTTCGGCGTCGAGAACGCAATCCAACTTCCGTCGGCTATGACATCATCTATCGCTTCGCCCTCTTGAGGCACGGTCTCACTGTAAATGAGCTGCGCAACCCACCAACGTTCCGGGACCCTGACTACATGAACCGGATGCTACCGGAGCATGAGAGAAAGGTGAAAGGGTTTGAGAAAACCCTTCATCGCCTCACCCTCGCGATGCTGGCTCCAGCCATCGCAAAGAGAAACATGCTGGTCCAGGCGATCATCAATCGCGAATTTCAGTCTGCGGAGCTAAAGCAGGCGGCTGATTACCTCGGGAGCTACCATCGCCAACAAGGGATTGAGATTACCTACGCCACTCTTGGGTGGGTACTCGGACTCTCAAAGTCGGCGCTATATCGAAGGTTTCGTGCCGCTGAGATTCGCGAGGCATTAGCTCTGGCGTACAAAAATGCCAGAACCCCATTACGACGGGAGCGACCGCCGAGGGGCGGAAAATTCTCCGGGATTGCACCGGAAACAGAGCGCGCTTCCCTGAATCCCGAGCAGCGAGTTCAGCAGTCTAGGCGAGACGAAGCAGATGATCGGGATTTCATCGCAGCGTTGTTCGACAACAACACTTACCGAGTGCCGCGAAACGTTAGCGAGACCTTCATCATGCGACCTTGGCGAAGGCGACGAGGTTGCCCGCATCCTGCGGTTTCACCGCAATCCACGCGAGATGACAAACTGCATTGGTGGCTCAACTTCGGCCGGTGCGAGCACGGCGTCGTTTTTTAACCGACACGGAGCTCGATGGGAAATTATGCGCCGGATTGTGCGTGCCAAATGCAAGTATCGGATTCGGAATCTAAGCGAAACTATTTCCGCCCTTGCGAACGCTGCCACAAGATCGCACCGCTGCCGGATTGAGTTACACCCGCCGCTCACGCTCACGCTGCGATGCTGACGACCTTGGTGCCTCTATCGGTCGCGGGTGCGATGTTCCAGTACCGCTCAGCCGCCTTGGGTTTTACGCGCTCCCTATAGTGCTTAAACAGCGTCTTCAAGCCGGTGTGCCCCAGCTCCTGCGCGGTCTCTCCGGCGTTCTTGAAGTGGGCGAAGTGATAGCTTCCGAAGCTATGCCGCAGACAGTCTGCGGGCCAGCTTGTGACGCCAGCGGCCTTCCGCGCCCGTTGCAGTATGTAGTTGTATTTGTCGCCGGTCGGAGAAACCGGGCCGCTCGGTTTCCGATGGGGCAGCAACCAGGCAACGAGGTTGTCGCTCATGTGGACGAACCGCTTCTGCGCGGTCTTGGTCTTGTCCGCGGCAACGTCAATCAACCTGCTCTCGAAATCGACGCTGCTCCAATCCGGACGCCACACTTCACTTTCGGGCCTCAATCCGGCGAACAGCCCGAGCGCAATAGCAGGCAGGATTTCCGGCTCCGCGCATTCCAGCAGACGAGCCGCCTGCTCGACGGTCAGAATGCCGGGCGGTCTGTCAATCTGTTTGGCCTTGCTGCTCGCCGTGATTGGATTGGCGAGAGCGTAGCCGCGCCGAATGGCGTAGTTGAAGAGCACGCCCAGCAAGCGCCGGTAATTGTTCCGCGTCACCGCGCTATGCGGCAACCCACGCAGCCAATCGTCAATGCGCGCCGTAGTGAAGGCAGTCGCCATTTCATCAGGGAAGCAGGCTGCGAAGATGTTCAGCCGCGTGCGAAGGTTTTTCAGGTAGCGCTCGCTCGCACCGTCCACTGCTTTGGTCTTGAGCAGCCCGGCGACAAGCTCTGAAAATGAGAAATGTGCTGAGAGCCCGCCGCGGAAGAGACCGGCGTCAATCTGCTGAGTTGCAACTTCGACATGTCGGAGACCTCTGGAGCGGTGACACGCAAGGCGAGCGCCTCGACTGAGCCTCGGTTCGATAGCTCACGAAGTCGGGTTAGGATCGCGCTGGCAGAAACTTCAAGCTTCCGGGCTCCGAGTCAGTCCGGCGGTTCCTCAAATGGAACTCCTGATGGAGGAACCACCCATATCGAATCGCGCGATTGCTCCGATGCACCCGCGCCCTATCTTCCCGCCATGAGCACAATCCTCGAAGCAGACGAGACTGGGAAGGTTGCACCTGCCGCCTTCGTTGCTGCCGCAACCGGGTCCGCATCGGCGTTACCGCGTGGCTTCGGAGAATGGGCAGGTTGTCGTGAATGAAGCGCCGACCGGGACAACCAAGCTTGGATGGAATTGGCGGGTTGTTTGAAACATGAAGCGGAAGAATTGCGGCGCATCGACCGAATCATCGCAGACGAGTTTGAGTCGCGTTGATCCTGGAGGATAGGCGGTGATTTTGATACCAACGCCGTTTCGGCTTTTTTCGAAGAATGGATGCAATACGTGCCAGATGCTCCCTCGACGGCGGCACACGCGAAGGCCGCCGCACCCTGAGCGCCGCGCTTGCGAACTTTTTCAAAAAAGTGAACCGTTGTGTCCTGAGTGCGGCCGGTCATTCGTCGGATGGATGTAACTGCAACCATCAACCTCAAAACCAAAACATAAAACATGAACACCAAGATCACTTCACTATGCGCAACGCTGCTGCTGGCTGCCTCCGGGTGGCTCAATGCCGGGGAGCCGGGGACTTCAAAGGCAGGCTCGCCGGAATTTGAACGGATGAAAACGCTGGTCGGAACCTGGACCGGCAAGACCGACATGGGTCAGGGGCCTGTGGACATGACGATCCACTACCGGCTGCTGGCCGCGGGCAGTGTGCTGGAGGAGCGTTGTTTCGCCGGCACGCCGAATGAGATGGTGACGATGTATTACGACAAGGCCGGGAAGCTGGCGATGACACACTACTGTATGCTGGGCAATCGGCCGGAGATGGCTTTGAAGGCGGCGGATGCGAAGTCGCTGACCTTCGACCTCGATGCCTCGTGCTGCACCATCGATACGAAGAAGGAGTCGCATATGCATTCGGTGACGATCAGTTTCGACGACGCGAATACCATCTCGACGCGCTGCAAGGCGTTCATCGGATGGCAAGGAAGTGCCCGAGCACGCGACGGTGCTGAAGCGGGTGAAGGACGCGCCCACCGTGGCGCGGTGAGCGACGGTTGGGAACTGCGGCCCGCGGGAAGCTTCGCGGCTTCTCGCGGGCTGCGGTGATCCGGCGGACGCGCCCTACGCCGCGAGGGGATGGCGCTTAGCCGGGAGCACTGTGGGCCTGGTCACTTCGGCGTGGATTTCGCGGCCCAGGAAGTTGAGCAGCACCTTCACGCGTTCGCGGCCGGAGAGCACCTGCGTGACCACGGCTTCGAGCCCGCGCAACGCGCCTTCCACGATTTTTACGGTGTCCCCTTCCTTGATCTCGCTCTCGATCACGGCGACCTGCTCGAGATTCGTCTGCCGGCGCAGAGCCTCGATCACTTCGGAGCTGACGCCGGCATAGTTATCGCCGAACCGGAGGATGGAGCTGATGCCCATCGCGTAGCGCACCTCCTTGTGGCGCGAGGCGAAATGAAACTTCGCGAAAAGGTAGCCGGGGAACATTGCCTCTTCGAACCACCGCACGCCGCGCACTGTCCCGCGTTGGAAACGCAAGCGCGGGCAGAAGACATCGACCTCAGGCATCATCCGCAAGTGCGCGGCGGCGATGTGTTCGTGTTTGGGCTGGCTCTTGAGGCAGAACCAGCCGATTGCGTCGGAGTTGTCGGGCGTCATGTTTGAAAAAACGGGGACGCACTCAACCACGAACGCGCGCCGATTCAAGCGCAGGGGCTCACGCGAGGAGGTCCTTCACCACTTTCCCTTGCACATCGGTGAGGCGAAAGTCGCGGCCTTGGAAACGGAACGTGAGCTTCTCGTGATCGAAGCCGAGCAAGTGCAGGATGGTCGCCTGCAAGTCGTGGATGTGGACTTTGTTTTCCACCACCGAGAAGCCCAGCTCATCGGTCTCGCCATACGTGATGCCGCGCTTCACGCCACCGCCCGCGAGGAAGAGGCTGAAGGCGTCGGGGAAGTGATCGCGGCCGGGAATTTTTCCCGTCGAGGTGCGGCCTTCGCGGAACGGGGTGCGTCCGAATTCCCCGCCCCACACCAGCAGCGTGTCCTCCAGCAACCCGCGCTGCCGCAAGTCGGCGATGAGCGCAGCGACGGGCTTGTCCGTCTTCTGAAATTTCTCCGTGAGACCCGCGTCGATGCCCGTGCTGGGCATGGTGCCGTGGAAATCCCAACCCCAATCGAAGAGATGCACGAAGCGCACGCCCTGCTCGACGAGCCGGCGCGCGAGCAGGCAGTTGTTGGCAAAGCTCGCTTCGCCGGGCTGCGCGCCGTAGGCCTCGCGCACCGCCTCGGGTTCGCGGAAAATATCCATCACCTCAGGCACGCTCACCTGCATGCGGTAGGCCAGTTCGTACTGTGCGATGCGGGTGGCGGTCTCGGGGCTGCCGAGCTCTCGCGCTTGTTCCTCGTTGAGATCGCGCAAAGCGTCGAGCGTCTTGCGGCGCATCTCGCGGTCCATGCCGGGCGGGTCGTTGACGTAGAGGACCGGGTCGCCCTTCGAGCGGCACTGCACACCTTGGAAAACTGACGGCAAAAAGCCGCTGCCCCACGCGCTCTGTCCCGCGCTCGGCTGCACGCCACTCGAAATGAGCACCACGAAGCCCGGCAGGTTTTCATTCTCCGAGCCGAGCCCGTAAGTCACCCACGAACCCATCGACGGACGGCCTTGTCGCGCCGACCCAGTGAAGAGCAGCAGCTCGGCGGGCGCGTGATTAAATTGGTCGCTGTTCATCGACTTGATGAGGCACATCTCGTCGGCGAGTGCGTGGAAATTTGGCACCGCGTCGGACATCCACATGCCGCTCTTTCCGTGCTGGGAGAAAGTGTGCGGCGTGCCCATGAGCTTCGGCGTGCCGGTGGTGAAGGCAAATTTTTTGCCCTTGATGAACTCATCCGGCGCGAACTCTCCGTCGCGTTTCACGAGCTCGGGTTTGTAGTCGAAAATGTCGAGGTGCGGCGGCCCGCCGGACATGTGGAGATAGATCACGCGTTTCGCTTTCGCCGGGAAATGCGGCGCGCGCGGAGCAAAGGGATTGACGACCGAATCGCCGAGCAACGTGTCGAGCGCGATGGCGCCGAGGCTGAATTGACCGGCGCGGCGCAGGAAGTGGCGGCGGGTGATGTGTTGGAGTTGGTCGAGTGCGGGCGTCATGGGAAAGTGCTCAGTAGGAGCGGCGACGCCCCGTCGCCGCTACGTGCCGGTTCGGTGCTCATCGCTTCATCAAGGTTTCGTCGAGATTGAGCAGCACGTTGGCCACCGTCGTCCACGCCGCGAGATCGGCAATGTCGGCGCCTTCGGGCGGAGGGCCGAGTGGGTTAGTCGCGAGGGCCGCGGCTTGCGGCGCGTGGTGGCCGTAGAAGGCCAGCGCCTCATCGTGCATCCGCATCAGGCGCTGCGTTTCCAGCTCACTCGGCGGGCGCGCGACGCACAGCCGGAAGCCGTATCGCGCGATTTCGGCGGGCGCGCCGCCGTGGCTGCTCATGCGACGCGCGAGGGCTTGCGCGGCCTCGATGAAGACCGGGTCGTTCATCGTCACCAGCGCTTGCAGCGGCGTGTTTGAGAAGTTGCGTCGCACCGTGCACACCTCGCGATTCGGCGCGTCGAAGGTGGCCATCGAGGGATAGGGCGAAGTGCGGCGCCACTCGGTGTAAAGCGCGCGGCGGTGCCGGTCGTCGCCCGCGCTCGTCTGCCAGTCGAGGCCGCTGCCGAACGCCGCGTTCAGGCCGAGCGCGGGTCGCATCGGGCGCACCGAGGGGCCATACATTTTGCGGGAGAGGAGTCCGCTCACGGCCAGAGCCTGGTCGCGCACCATCTCCGCGCTCAGCCGGTAGCGCGGGCCGCGCGCGAGCAGGCGATTGTCAGGGTCGCGCTCGGCGAGGCCGGCGTTCACTTGTGAGCTCTGCCGATACGCCGCGGAAGTCACCAGCAGCTTGAGAAATTTTTTCGTATCCCACTTTTCGCGCACCAGTTCGGTGGCGAGCCAGTCGAGCAATTCCGGATGAACGGGAAGATCGCCTTGCGTGCCGAAGTCCTCGCTCGTGCGCACGATGCCAACGCCGAAGATCGACTCCCAGAGCCGATTGGCGAGCACCCGCGGGGTGAGCGGATTCTTCTCGTCCACGAGCCATCGTGCGAGCGTGAGGCGATTCATCGGCGCGCCTTCTGGCAGCGGGTGAAAGACGGCGGGCACTCCTTCGGTCACGGCGTCGCCGAGCATGAGATGGTTCCCGCGAATCTGGATGTTGGTCTTGCGGCGCTTGTCTCCGTCCAGTTCGCGGAAGACGGGCACGGTCGTCGGCACCATGCCATCGAGCTGCGCGTGCAGCGTCGCGAATCTTGCGCGCTCGGCACGCAATTCCGGCGCGACCTGGCGCACGTAATGTTCCGCGACCAGCGACGGCAAAGCTTGTCCGCTTTCCAACGCGACAAGCACCTCCGCGGGCGTGTGGACGTACTCGGCCACACGCGCCGCATCCGTCGTCGAGAGGCGGAAGTGGCCGAGGGTTTGTTTCTCGAAGGTGGACTGCTGCTCGAGCGTCACCACCAGCTTGCTTCCGGCCGGCATCTCGGCGGGTTGCGCGGCGAGGAGCGTGAGCGCGTGCGGCTTGGTCTGCGCGCCACCCACGGCCCAGCCTTTCTGCGGACCTTTCGATGCGACCGCGGGCTTCGTGCCAGGGGGCGGGCCATCCTTGAGCACGAGGCTCGAGTCGAAATCCTTCTGCGTGAAGTCGGCCACGACCGCGCTGAATCTGATGTCCCGCGAACCGTTCACCTCGAACGTCGCACTCTTCTTCGGCGCGGCGTTGTCCGCTTGTTCCCACACCGGCTTGCGCTGCGTGTCGAGCGCGATGACGCGGAATCCTTTCAGCCGCTCGCCGAGTTCCGTGCGATTCCACACCACGACGCGCTCGATCTCCGCATCCCCTTTCAGATCCACTTCCCACCACCGATCGTCGCCCTCCGCGGTGTGCGCCACCGAGCCGCGATCGTAGTTGCCATCGGCATTGCCGTCGATGGCGCGGTCCGCGCCGGCGTCGGCATAAGTGCCCGACTGCGTCGCCGCGCCCTTGCGCGCGACGTTCACACCATCGCTCCACACTTCCACTTCCGCGAGCTGCAAAATCTTCTCCTTCCCCGGAAGCTCGATGCGCACAAAGCGCGCGACGGGACCCTTCGCGCCCTCCGGCGGAACGAGCGCCGCGCGCACCCGCGTGACCACAAAGTTTCGGCCGGCGTGCGGCAACGCTTCGATCCGCAGGGCCGTCAGCGTCCGTGCCGACTCGATCGGCAACTCGACTGTGTAAGTATCCTTCTTCGCATCGTTCTTCGGCACGAGCACCGCGCCATCCGCCTGCGCTTGCATGGCCGCGCCCGATTGCGCCTTGAGCGCGGCGGGTCGCGGCGTCTCCCAGTCGAGATTCACGGGAAATTCGCGCGCCCACTTTTCCATGCCCGCCGGCGGCGTCGCTGCGGCGATCTTGAATGTGGCGTCGAGGTTCGCGAGTTCCCCGTCCCACTGCGTGCGCTGCGCCTTCTGCTCGTCGGTAAAAAAGCTCAGCACCGGCGATTCGTCCTTCTTGTCGGAGTCCTCGGTGTTGTTGAGGAAGGCGAACATCTTAAAATACTCCGCCTGCGAGATGGGATCGAACTTGTGCGTGTGGCACTGCGCGCAAGCGTAGGAGGTGCCCATCCACACCGCCATCGTGGTGTTCACGCGATCGATCACCGCCGCGTTGCGAAACTCCTCGTCATCCGTGCCGCCCTCGCTGTTGGTCATCGTGTTGCGGTGAAAGGCGGTCGCGATGAGTTGCTCCTCCGTCGGCTTTGGCAGTAGATCTCCGGCGATTTGCTCGATCGTGAATTGATCGAAAGGCTTGCCCGAATTCATCGCTCGAATGACATAATCGCGATACGCCCAGATCGTCCGCAACGGATCGTCCGCGTAACCCGCCGAGTCGGCGTAACGCGCCAGGTCCAGCCACATCCGCGCCCAGTGTTCGCCGAAAGCCGGCGACGCCAGCAACCGGTCGGTGAGCCGTTCGTAGGCGTCCGGCGCGTGGTCATTCACGAAAGCATCCACCTCCTCGATCGTCGGCGGCAGCCCCGTGAGGTCGAGCGACAGGCGCCGGCAGAGCGTGTAGCGATCGGCCTCGGGCTGCGGATGGAGTCCTTCGCGTTCCAGCCGCGCGAGGAGAAAAGCGTCGATGGGATTGGCGGTCTTCTTCGGCGGCTCCACTCGGCGCGGCATTTCGTAAGACCAGTGCTTCGCGTATTTCGCCCCGCTGCGAATCCACCGCTTCAATACCTCGACCTCCTGCGCGGTAAGCTTCTTCTCCATTTTCTTTGGCGGCATCACGTCGTCCGCGTCGCTGGTGGTGATGCGCTCGATCATCGCGCTCTCTTCGGGTTTGCCGGGCACGATCGCCGCCGAGCCGCCGAGATCCGCGCGCGAGCCTTCCTCCGTATCTAGCCGCAGCCCGCCCGAGCCTTCTTTGCCACCCTTGCGTTCCTTCTCGTCCGGGCCGTGGCAGCGGAAGCAGGCATTGGAAAGGATGGGCCGGATCTCACGTTGAAAATCCGGCGCGGTCTCGCCGTGGCCGCGCGCGAAGCTCAGCACGGCGGTGGCGATCCAAAAAGCGAGGCGGGAGCGCATGTGCATTGAGTGGAAAATCACCACGTCGGAAGGATACCTCCTCGCTCGGATTTCCATGGGATCATTTCGCCGAGCAGTCCTTCCACAGAACAGGCGCGTGGAGGAGCCGCCTCATCTTTGCGCGTCGATCACTTCATCCGGTCGAAGTTCTTTTTCAAAATCTCCCAGTCGGCGAGGCCCTCGACCTTGGCGCGGTGATCGGCGATGAGCGTGGCTTCGTTCGCATTTTTGGTCGGCCGCGTCGCTTGGTAGAAGATGCCAAACATTCCCGGCCACTCGGCGCCGGCAAGCGCGTAAGCGGCGGCTTCGTCGGTCACGTCGTGCGCGGCTGGAATCTCGGGAAAGGTGCCGCCTTTGCGCGGATTCGCTGCATCGAAGGCGCCGGGATAAAACTCGATGCACTCGCTCAAGCACTCAATGTAGGAAAAGCCGTCGTGGTCCATCGCGGCCTCCATCATCTTGAGCAGTTGCGGAATATTCGTCGCGGTGGAGCGGGCGACGAAGGTGGCGCCGGCGGCGATGGCTTGCTTGAGCGGATTGATGGGGCGGTCCTGCGAGCCCCACACGTCGGTCTTGGATTTGAAGCCGATGGGCGAGGTCGGCGAGGTCTGCTTCTTGGTGAGCCCATAGACGAAGTTGTCCATGACCACGTAGGTCATCTTGATGTTCTTGCGCGCGGTGTGATTGAAGTGATTGCCGCCGATGGAGAATGCGTCGCCATCGCCGCCGAAGACAAACACGTGCAAGTCCGGCCGCGAGAGCGACACGCCGCTGGCAAATGCGAGCGCCCGCCCATGGATGAAGTGCGCGCCGTGAGCCTGGACGAAATACGGAAAGCGCGACGAGCAGCCGATGCCCGCGACGGTGCAGATCTTCTCGTGCCAGATTTTCCGCTTCTCGATGAGCTTGTAGTAGAGCGCGAGCACCGAGAAGTCGCCGCACCCCGGGCACCACGTGGGATGATCGGCGGCGGTTTCCTTTTTCGTGAGCCCCTTGCGCTCGGCCTCAGCGAGCGGAGAGGGTGACGAGGCGGGAGTGGTGCGATGGAGGGCTTCAGTGGGGAAGGTGAGGGCGGGCATAGGTGCTGCGAGTAATGGGTTCGAGAAACGATTCGGCGATGGGCTTGCGTTGCCGCAATGCTTCCCACTCTGCCCGGTAGTGAGCTTCGAGTTCCGGTGGCAGTTCGTCGCCGGGCATTGGGGGAACGTCGGGAACTGCGGCCATCACGCGGTCGAAATCCTCGACGCGGCCGCGCGCCGCCCGCGCTTTCAATTGCTCGAATTGCTCGGCCGCCGAGAGTTCGGCCTCTAGTATTCGTTCCACCAATTCTTGGGCCGTCCATCCATGGGCCGCTGCAAATTGCGCAACTCGGTCACTCAGCGGCTCGGCAATGGTCAGTTGAAGGGCGCTCATCGGTTGCGGAGGATACGCAGAAATTCGGCCGGTGTCACGGGGCGCACACCGGTCGCGCCAAGCTGGCAGGAACGATGGAGCGGACCGGAGCCGTGACGTTCTTCGCAAAACACGCAGCCGAGTTCTTTGTAAAAAGCGAGCGTCGCTTCGGGGTCGCTCGCTCGGAGCACGACCAAGGCAAACGCCGTTGATCGCATCGCCTATTTCGCGCTGGTGAGGGTGAGGACGCGGGTGAGGATTTCGCCGACTTTCCACGGGAGGCCGTCGGTCTTGGTGAGGCTCGCGATGCGTGGGTCGCAGTAGCGCGCGCGCAGCAGCGTGGCGAGCTGGCCGTAGCCGTAGAGGCCTTCGTCGTTGAGCTCGACTACTACGACGTGGGTGAAGCCACTGAAGATTTTCTCGAGGCCGTTGGGCAGCGGGTTGAGGTGCTTGAGATGGAGCGAGGAAACGGCTTCGCCCTGCGTGCGCCCCTTCTTCACGGCCTCCTCGATCGGGCCTTTGCTCGAGCCCCAGCCGACGAGGAGCACATGGCCTTCCGGCGCGCCGAAGACGCGCGGCACGGGTAATTCCTCGGCGAGTTTCTTGAGCTTGTTGCGCCGCTTGGCGTTCATCGCGGTGTGCAGTTTGCCGCTGCCGCTGGGGTGGCCGAGCTCGTCGTGTTCGAGGCCGGTGACGACGGGATACAAGCCGCTTGCCACGCGGGTGCCGGGCGCGAGATGGCGCGTGATGCCGTCGGGCGCGGCGAGGTCGTAGGGCTTGTGATCGCCCACGGCGGAGAAGTCCGGCGAGATGTCCTGGCAGACTTTTTCGAGATCGGGAAAAGCGAACGCCTCGATGCGCGTGGCGATGCCCTGGTCGCTGAGCACGATGACGGGCGTGCTAAATTTGCGCGCGATATTCACGGCCTCGATGGCGGTGTAAAAACAATCCTCCACACTCGCCGGCGCGAGCACCACGCGCGGGCTGTCGCCGTGGCCGCCGAAGCACGCGATGTTGAGATCGCTCTGCTCGACGTTGGTGGGCATGCCGGTGCTCGGACCGCCGCGCTGCACGTCGATGATCACCAGTGGCATCTCCGCCATCACACCCCAGCCCAGCGCCTCGGTCTTGAGCGAGATGCCCGGGCCGCTCGAACCCGTCACCGCCACGCGGCCGGCGTAGCCCGCGCCGAGCGCCATCGAGACGGCGGCGATCTCGTCTTCGGTCTGCACAAAAGTGCCGCCGTATTTCGGCAGCTCGCGCCGGAGCAGTTCCATGATTTCGCTCCAAGGCGTAATGGGATAGCCCGCGCCGAAACGCACGCCAGCGGCGATGATGCCGTAGGCCAGCGCTTCGTTGCCGCTCATCACCACTTGCTGTGCGCCGCCCTTGTCTGCGTGGAGAAATTGGAAGGCGTGGAGAAGCCCCTGCACCTGGTGGCTGTAGCCGGCGTTGAAACAGGCGAGCGCATGTTGCACCACCGTCGGATCTTTCCCGCGGAAGCGTTCCTCGATCAGCTTGGTGAGCCGCGGCACGTTGAGATCGAACATCTTCGCAATGAGTCCCAGCGAATAAATATTCTTCCCCTTGTCGCGCCCCGTGCCGCCGATGGCTTCGACGGTGAGCGACGAAATCGGCACGCCGACGTGATGATAAGTGCCGAGCAGTTCCTCGTTGGGCGTCACGTGATCGCTGTCGTAAAGCACAATGCCGCCCGTCTTCAGCGAGCTCACGTGATTCGCGTAGCTGTGGTCGTAAAAGCAGAGCAACACGTCCGCCTCATCGCCGGCGGTGAGTACTTCGCCCGAGCCGATGCGCACCTGGAAGATCGATGGCCCGCCGGAGATCGTGCTCGGGATCGTCATGAAGGTCATCACCTCCTGCTCACTGCGCCCCGCGAGCCGCGCGAGGAAGCCGCCGATGGCCTGGATGCCATCCTGCGAATTGCCCGCGATGCGGATGACGGCTTCGGCGATCTGGGAAATTTTGTGACCGTCGGAGGTCGCGGCTGCGAGGGTGCTTTCGCTCATGGGGTGGGTCGGAATTGGGGGAGTGGAAGCTAACAGTCCGACCCTGAGCGTCAAGGCGTGCATCCCGGTAACCCCCGGCGATTGCCGTTGCGGACACCGAGAGCAAATCCTATTCTGCGCACAAGATGACTCGCGAAAACATGCTCACCGCAATTCAGGAAGGTCTCCCTTTTGAAATCAAAATGGCCGACGGCGAAAAATATCATGTCGATGACGCGGCCAGCATTGCCGTGGGCAAGACGGCAATCATCGTAATCGATGCGCGAGATGATCAACCGCATTGGCTGCCGCTTCCGACTGTCACCGGCGTGAGCTACCTTCGAAAGACGCCGCCGCAAGCTGCCTGATCGCAGCCACAGCAAAAAAATGGGCGGCCCGGTTTTCGCCGAGCCGCCCACCCAACCAATCAAGAAAATTTGTCCGTGCGTTACTTGCTCTTCAGCGCATCGAGCTTCGCGAGGAAGGCCTTGGGCCCGCCCTCCATGTAGCCGAGTTGGCCGACTTTTTTGCCCTCCGCATTCAGCACGACGATGGTCGGATAGCCGCGCACTCCATGCTCCTGCTGCAGCTTTGCGTTCTGCTCCTTGACCTTCTTGCTCTGATGCTTGCTCTGCGGGAAATCCACCTCGACCAACACCAGATTCTCCTTCGCATAATTCTTGAACTCGGGCTTTGAAAACACCTCTTTGTCCAGCTTCATGCACCAACCGCACCAGTCCGAACCCGTGAAATCCAGGAGCACCATTTTTTTGTCGGCGCTGGCTTGGGCGAGTGCTTTGTCGTAGTCCTCGCCCCATCCAGCGGCTGCGAGCGAGGCGGAAGTGAGGAGCGAGAGGACGGCAAGAGAGGAGAGAAGTTTTTTCATGGGGTTCGGAATGGTTGCGGATTCATCTGACGCGCGGTTGTGCCTCACGTTCAACTTTATTTTTCGGAAAAAACGGGAGCGTCTCAGCCGCCTTGCGCTCGCTTCAAAAGTATCGCGCCGACCACTGCGACGACCCCGCCAGCCACCGCGCGGCGGGTGGGGCGCTGCCCTTCGATGAAGAAAGAAAGCACGATGGTGAAGAGCGGCGCTGTGGCGACGATGGGCAGCACGATCCCGCTCGGCGTGGTCTTGAGCGCCCACTGGTAACAACCCACGCCGATCGACGGCCCGGCCAGCGCATTGGCCAGCACCAGCGGCCATGCCGCACGCCACTGCCCGCGCGGCCGTGCTGCTCGTGTCGCGCGCATCGCCGTGAAGGCCACCAGCGTCATCAGCAGTCCGCCGAGGATGCGCTGATAGGCCGCCGAGCCGCCGTCGATGGGAAAGCTCGCGAGCTCCGCGACAAAGTTTGCCTTGCGCGAGACGACCGCCCCGAGAGCTTGTCCCAGAGCCGATCCGCAGCCCGCGAGCACGCCGATCCAGAACACGCGCCGCCCCACATCCACGCCGCGATCCGGCGCCAGCGCCAGCGCCACGCCGACTAGGATAAGCCCCGCCCAGCCGAGCGCGGCTGGTGGCAAAGTCGTGCCGAGCCAACGCCATTCCACGAGCGCCGCGATGGGTGCGGCGAGGCATTGCGTGAGCAGGATCGCCAGCCGCGGCCCGATGCGCGGCAGCGCCGCAAAAAGCGCCATATCCCCGAGCCCAAAGCCGACGACGCCGCTCAGGAAAAACCACGGCAGCGCTGGCCCGCGCACGCCCGCGCCCCAGCCATGCGCCCACACCGCGAGCAGCCCAGTGGCCACCACGATCCGCCCGAGATTTGCCACCGGCCCGCCCAGCATCCGCGCCGTCCGCGCCGCGAAGAGGACGGAGAGCGAGAAGAAGAGCGTGGTGAGAAACGAAGCGAGCATTGAGAGAACTCGGAACCTCCAAGTTCCTGACGCCGAAGACCCGGCGAGCGCGCCCTACAGAATCGTAACGAGATAGTGTTCACCCACGCTGTCCGCCTCGCTCGCGGGCGTGAACCGCGCCGGATTGTCGAGCCGCGAGAGCCGCGGGCCGCCGATGCGGTTGTAACTCTGGATCGCGTCGGCCACGAAACCAAAGTCGCTCGCACCCGCGCCGCTCACATTCCGCACGACGATCGCGCCGATCTTTTCCGCGGCGACCTGCGACTCGATGAAGAGATCGCCCGTGAGCCCGGCGCCTCCTTTGATGGTGAAACTCGAGAGCGTCCGGGAATTCACGAAATCGCCAAGTGCCGTCGGCCGCGCTGTCACGCCTGCGAAGAGACTGCTGTGATCGATGCCGCCAAGGACCACGGCGCCGATGTTGCCGGCTGTGGTGATACTCGAGTTCTTCAAAAAACCGGCCACGCTCAAAGAAGCCAAAGGCGCGTCGCCGCCAATGTCTAGGTCACCTTGAAAATCTCCGCGCGTGATCGCGAGCCGGCCGAGCGAGAGCACGCTGCTGCGCGCGGCAGTCGTGTCGATCCATTCCACCGCGCTGAGCGAAGCGATGGGCATCGAGGATTCGATGCTGTGGTTGTGCACGCGGCCCAGGGTGATCGCCGCTTTGGTCAATGGATTCGGCGCGAATGCTCCGAGGACCAGCGTTCCGGGGCCGGTGGGTCCGGTGAGCGTGCCGAGATCGCCGAGCGTGAGCGCGGCCACTCCGCCGCTGGCGGCGATGAAGCCATCCACATCGAACAAGCCGAGCGCGGCGGTGCCGAGCGCGGCATCGAAGCTGATGTCGTTGAGCGTCGCGCGTCCATCGCCAGCCGCGCTTTTCGCGATCGTCGCAGAGAGCCGGGATTTCGGGGTGGTGCCGGCGAGGTGGAGATCAACGTGGTTCGCACTGTCCCTGATCAGTTCCGCAGTGCCGCCGCCGGTGAGTGTGAAGGTGACGCGATCACCGTCGGCATCCATGTAAGTCACCGGCACGTTGGCGCGCCCATTTACGGCGCCAAAGTCGTTCAGGATTTTGTGGTGATTGCCGTTGAGAGCGACGTTGTCATCCGCGAAAAGTTCATTCGCGGCCAGTTCCGCGCTTGGGACCACTTCCGCGATAACGCGGTAAACTTTATTCGGATCGAGGACGAGTTGCGCGGGCACTTGCACCTTCGCCGAGAGTGTGAGTGAACCGCCGCCGACGATGGAGATCGACTTGCCGATCACGTCGCCGAGCGAAGTTTTCATCAACGGAAGAATCAACGAAGGAGGCATCGGCGGCGGATTGACCACTTCTTCCGCGAGCGAGAAATGGATATCGACCTTTCCTTTCGCCAGACCCGCCGCGGTGTTGATGAGCTTGATCTGCACCGTGCCGCTTTCCCCAGGCGCGGGAGCTGGCGCCAGACCGTCGCGGACGAAATCGGCGATCAAGTTTGGCTTCACCGTCACGCGGAAGATATCGGTGCCGGTGTCCCCGTTGCCGGCGCCCTTCACCACGACATCGACCGCGCCCACTGCGCCCGGTTTGTATTTCAAATTGAGCGTCTGGCCGCTCACCTTCGCGGAGACCAGATCGGAATCGGCCGTGCCGATGGGAGTGATGCTCTCGACGGAGAAGGTGATCCCCGCGCTGTTGCCCGGCGTCGGTGGGACGACCGCGGCGTCGGTGATGCGGATGAGCTGATCGCGAGTCGGCGCGGGCGCGGGCGTGACGGGGTTGCTGTCGGGATCGGCATTGTAACCCTGCACCGGCGCATTAAATCCGCGGACCACTTTCACGGATGGCAAAAGGACAATGCGGTCGATCACATCCAACCCTTGGATCACATCCCCGAAAACCGTGAAGCCGCCATCGACGCCATCGAGCCCCGAGTTATCAGCCAAGTTAAAAAAGAACTCGCTCGTCGCGCTGTTGGCTTCTCCGCCTATCCTGGCCATCGCAATGGTGCCGCGGAGGTTTGAGCGCATCGAATCGAATTCATTATGCACGACCGGACCCACCGGAATGTGCGGATGCGTGCCGGCACTCTCATAACCGCCGCCTTGAAACACAAAGCCTCTTTCTGCGCGATGAAAGAAGGTGTCGTCGTAATCGCCGCGGGCGCTCCTGTTATTCACGTAACTCAGAAAGTTCTGCACCGTGAGCGGCGCGAGTTCATCGAGCAGTTCGATCTGAATGACTCCCGCTTGAATGCCGGGCGTAGTCGCATCAGTGTCGAAGTTCGTCGTGAATTGCACCACGGTCCGATTGGCGTGCAGCGCCGCGTCATCGAATATCTTGGAAAGGTTGATCGTCGCTCCCGTCTTGCCAGGCCCGGCGACCAAATCGCCTAGCGCATGCTGCACCACCAGCGCCGGAGCAATGCGGGCTTCGAGCGGTTCGATGCGGGAGAAAATGGGTCGCGAGTTCATGGTCGGGTAAAGTGCGCGGGACTATGGCGGAAGGAGTGGAGAGTGGAAAGTTGAGAGTTGGGAGTTGCAAGTGGATCAGGGAGGGAGGCCGGGAATCCTTGGAGGGACACGCTCCGTCGTGTCCCCAAACTAAATGGGTGGAGGCGGTACGGAGCCGGGCGCGCGCAGCTCCGCACCGCCTCCGCCCACTGAATCAGAGACACGACGGAGCGTGTCCCTCCAGGATCATGGCCCTTGGAGTTAGCCACTTTGGGATGGGTATTGAGCGAAAAGGTCATGCCCATTCGGGTCAGACCGCCTGCTCCACACTCGCGCTTCTCAACTCTCAACCCTCAACTCTCAACTTCTGCGCCCCCCCGCTTGACGGCCATTCCGCCGTGCACGATACGGCTCCACTCTTATGCCAAAAAACTTCCCACGCCGTCTCAGTCTGCTCACTTCGATCCGCAATATTTTTTCCAAACCGCGGAAGGCAAAGGCGCCACCCGCCCGCCGGAAAGGTCGCGAGATCGAGGCGCTGGAAAGCCGCATCGCGCCCGCCGCGATGGTGGCGGCGCCGCTCGCCGATCTCGTCTTTGGCCCAGGGAAAACCGGCGCGACTCTCGATCTCTCGCACACCTTTTCCGATCCCAACATTACCGGCACGGTGGTGGAGGTGGATACCAATCTTCCTGTCGGGGGCACGCTCGGAAAATTCTTCATCGGACTTACCGACGCCGCCACGCCGATTACCGTCGATAACTTCCTGAGTTACGTCCACGGGGACGGCCTGAGCCATGCAAAGTACGATAACACCATCGTCCACCGAGCCGTGCCGAACTTTGTGGTGCAACTGGGCGGATACAAAACTTCGGGCGCGCACATTGCGTTGAACTCGCCCGTGCACAATGAGTTCACCACTCCGGGCTTGGAGACCCGCGGCTCCGTCGCGATGGCCAAGTCGGCCGGAGATCCTAACAGCGCGACCAGTGAGTTCTTTGTCAACCTGATCGATAACTCCGCGAACCTAGACAACCAGAATGGCGGCTTCACGGTCTTTGGCAACGTGCTGGGTAATGGGTTGACAGTGGTGGATGCGATCGCCGCTCTTCCTCATCCCGCCACACAACTGCAGGCCCCGTTCGATCAACTGCCGTTGCAGCCCGGTCCTCAAGGGCAGTATGTGCCGCCGGGGCCCATCCCGCTCGCTGATCTTGTGTTAGTCAAGAAAGCCTTTGTGTTACCTCAACTCTCGTCCGCCCCGGGTGGCGGAGTGCTCTCACTCTCCGTTCAAAGCGATAACCCTGGGCTGGTAACTACCAGCTTCACGGGCACTAATCTTAACCTTAAGTACATTCCGGGAAAGAGCGGCGTCGCGAACGTTACTGTCCACGCAATGGACGTCGATGGCACCGCCGTGGATGAGACTTTCAGTGTGACCGTGAAACCCAATCTCGTCGCGAGACTCGCGGCGGACCCATTGCCTTCGATTCTCGTCCCCGGCGACAAAGGGATCGTCAAGCTCGACGTGGTCAACGAGAGCGGCGGCTTCGCCAAAGGAAAAATTGACATCCAATTTTATCTCTCGTCGGACGGAATCATTGATGGCAGCGACGCGCTGGTGGGTTCGCTGACCGATCAGGCCATCTCGATAGCCGGAGGCAGGAAGACAACTTTCAGCGTCCCTATTGCCATAGCCGAGCAATTGGCCGCGACGCAAGGACAGACCTATACACTGCTGGGTAAGATCACCCCGAATAGCGACATCCAGGAACTCAATAACTTCACCGACGATAACGTAACTCTCAGCGGCCCCGGCCACGCCATCTACAATGCGTTTGGTACATTCAACGGGCGCACGAATGTCCCTCTTCATTATCACGACGCGGATAACACACTGGTAACAGTAACGCTTACCGGCGGAGGCTTCGGACAGATCGACGCTACAACGCTCGATGCCACGTTGCACCTAACCACTGCCAGTTCCATCTTCGGCGCCACGACCATCGGAGGCGCCGACGCTCGCACCACCCTGCATAACATTACGAGCACTGTATTAAATCCTTTGCCAAATCCGCCCGTGAGTTATCCGTTGGGCACGGTCAATTTGCCGACCGTGGATCTTACCGGCGACTTCAATGCCGATGCGGGCATTAAGTTCCTCACGCTAGGCAATCTTCTCGCGCCGGTAGCCGGGGCCGATCACACCATCACTATCAAACAGTTCGCGACTCTTCCGAAGCAAACGGTGGCGCTGAATTTCGGGCGGATCGCCGACACGGTGATCGACTCCACGGAGCCCATCGCTGCCTTCAAAGCCCTCGAGTGGATCGATGCGGATGCCGGAGTCAACGACTCGCTTACCGCGCCTTCGTTGGTTTCTCTTACTATCACCGGCAAGGTGCCTACCGCCGCCTCGCCGCTTGCGTTGCGAGGGGATTTCAATGCCGATATTACTCTCAGTAATAGCGCCGCGATACTATCCTCCGTGAGCATCGCGGGCTTCTTTGATAACGCGGCGCTGCGGACTGCCGGCAGCATCGCGGCGGTGACCGTGGGCGCCATGCACCATAGCGCCGTCTTTGCGGGAGTGAATAGCTCGGTGGCTTCCAATGCCCTGCCCACCTTACTTGCAGACTTCGTGAATCCCGCCGCGTCGATCGGGCGCTTTACTATCAAAGGTATCGTGGGAGTAATCGATAACTCCGACTTCTTTATCGCGGCCGATAAGATCGGAGTGATTACCTTAAGAGACGTGGCTACCGCCAATGGCGGCGCGCTTTTTGGCGTGGCGGCCCATAGCCTTACCTCGAGTAACATCAATAGTTCCGGCGACTTCGTGGTAAGGGTGTTGAACACGCCGTCGTAGCTGCGACGTCCTCGTCGCAGGAAGTTCCGGCGGCGCCCGCGCCGCCTGGCCTGGGACGACGCGCGCGGCGCGGACGACGCGGGAACTTCCTGCGGCGAGACGCCGCAGCTACGGGCGAAGACGCCGCAGCTACGACGCGCGCAGCTTTACCAGCAGGTCGCTCGTTTCCACGGAGTCGCCGGCTGTGACGTGCACCTCGGAGATCACGCCGTCGGCGGGGGCGTAGATGGTGGTCTGCATTTTCATGGCTTCGAGCACGGCGAGCTTGTCGCCTTTGGTTACTCTGCCGCCGACGGTGGCGCTGAGCGCGGTGACCATGCCGGGGATCGGCGCGCCGACTTGCAGCGGGTCATCGGCCGCGGCTTTCGCGCGCGCCTTTACCGTCCTGGCCTGGCTCTTATCGACGACCACAGCTTCGCGCGGGTAGCCATTGAGTTCGTAAGTAACGATGCGGCGGCCGTCCTTATCCGGCGTGCCGATATTAATGAGTTTGATGAAGAGCACCTTGCCTTCGTCGATGGCGACGCTGATCTCTTCGCCGGGCCGCAGGCCGTAGAAAAACGCGGGCGTGGGCAGGCAGCTCACGTCGCTGAAGTCGCGCACAAACTTCGCGTAATCGGCGAAGACCTCGGGATACATGAGGTGCGAGTAGAGGTCGTCGTCGGTGGCGGTGTGCTTGAGCTTGCCGGTAAGTTCGGTCTTCACGTCGGCGAGTTTCACGGGCTCGATTTTTGCGCGCCTCGGCCGGGTGTTGCCTAGTACGGCTTTTACTACCGCGGGCGGCCAGCCGCCCATCGGCTCGCCGAGGCCGCCGCTGAGCATGTCGATGACGCTCTCGGGAAAGCCGGTCGAGCCGGGTTCGAGATTCACCACGTCGGCGGGGCGAATGCCGCGGGTGAAAAGAAAGAGCGCCATGTCGCCGACCACTTTGCTCGAAGGCGTGACCTTCACGATGTCGCCGAAGAGCAGATTGACCTCGGCGTAAGTGCGCGCGATTTCCGGCCAGCGCGCGGCGAGACCCATCGAGGCAGCTTGCTCCTTTAAGTTGGTGTACTGGCCGCCGGGCATTTCGTGGAGATACACCTCGGCGCTACCGGCGCGCGGCGCGGTATCGAAGGGCGCGTAAAAAGCGCGCACGTGCTCCCAGTAATCGGAGAACTCATTAAGCGCTTCGAGGTCGAGGCCGGTGTCGCGCGGCGTGTGCTGGAGTGCGGCGACCACGGAGTTGAGATTGGGCTGCGAAGTCGAGCCGCTCATCGAAGCGATGGCGAGGTCGGCGACATCCACGCCGGCATCGCTCGCGCGCAAGACCGAGCCGGCGTTAATGCCGCTGGTGTCATGCGTGTGAAAGTGCACGGGGATTCCGATCTCTTCCTTGAGCGCCCGCACCAACGCGCTGGCGGCATACGGACGGCAGAGGCCGGCCATGTCTTTGATGGCGAGGAAGTGCGCGCCCATCCGCTCGAGTTCCTGCGCGAGCGAGATGTAATACTTCAGCGAATACTTCGAGCGCGCGGGATCGAGGATGTCGCCGGTGTAGCACAGCGCGCCTTCGCAGATGGCGTGAGTTTCCTGCACGGCCTCCATCGCGGCGCGCATGTTCTTGAGATCGTTAAGCGAATCGAAGACGCGAAAAATATCCATGCCCGCCTCCGCTGAGTGCTTCACGAAACCGGCGACGACATTGGCGGGATAACTCGTGTAGCCGACGGCGTTGGCGCCGCGCAGGAGCATCTGAAAACAGATGTTCGGAATTTTTTCCCGCAGCAGTCGCAGCCGCTGCCACGGGTCTTCGTTGAGAAAGCGCATCGCCGTGTCGAAGGTGGCGCCGCCCCACATCTCGAGAGAGAAAAGCCGCGGTGTACGGTGCGCCACGGCCGGCGCGATGGCCGCCATGTCGTAGGTGCGCACGCGCGTGGCCATCAGCGACTGGTGCGCGTCGCGAAAGGTGGTGTCGGTGATGAGGAGCCGTTTTTCCTTGAGCGCCCACTCGGCGAATTTTTTTGCGCCGAGCTCGAGGAGCAAGTCGCGCGTGCCGCGGGGCAGGACGCCGGAGCGAACCATCGCGTCGGGAATCTTCGGAGCCTCGAGCGGCTTATCGGGCATGTAACCTTTGGCGTGCGGATTGCCGTTCACGATCACGTTGCCGAGGAAGTTGAGAAGCTTGGTGGCGCGATCTTTCCGCGCCCGGAATTGGAAGAGTTCGGGCGACGTGTCGATCAAGGTGGTCGTCGCCTGCCCGCTGCGAAACGCGGGGTGATGCAGCACGTTTTCGAGGAAGGGAATGTTGGTCTTCACGCCGCGGATGCGCATCTCGCGCAACGAACGATCCATGCGGTCGAGCGCCATCGGAAAGGTCGCCCCGGTCACGGTGATCTTCACCAGCAGTGAATCGTAAAATGGAGTGATGACGGCGCCCGCGTCGCCCATGCCCGCATCGAGCCGCACGCCGAATCCGCCGGCGCTGCGGTAGGTCACGATCTTGCCGTAGTTGGGCGTGAATTTGTTTTCCGGATCCTCGGTCGTCACGCGGCACTGCACGGCGAAACCCATGCGCGGCACGTCGCTCTGCGCGGGCAGCGCAAGCTGCGGCCCGTGGAGCTCGGCGCCTTGAGCGATGAGGATTTGCGCGCGCACGAGGTCGATGCCGGTGATCTGCTCGGTGACGGTGTGCTCGACCTGAATGCGCGGGTTCATCTCGATGAAGAACCACTCGTGCCGGTCGAGATCGTAGAGGAACTCGACGGTGCCCGCATTGTCGTAGCCGATCTCTTTTGCGATCCGCGCGGCTGCGTCGCACAGCTCCTGGCGCACGGAATCTTTGAGCCCAACCGAAGGCGCGATCTCCACGACTTTCTGGTAGCGCCGCTGCACCGAGCAATCCCGCTCGTGAAGGTGCAACACGTGTCCGTGCCGGTCGCCGAGCACTTGCACTTCGATGTGCTTGGCTCGCGGAATATATTTTTCCAGGAAGACCGCCGAGTTGCCAAACGCGCGGCCCGCCTCGCCCTGTGCTTCGGTAAGCAGCGCATCGAGATCGCCCGCCTTCGGCACGACGCGCATCCCGCGCCCGCCGCCGCCGAATGCCGCCTTGATGATGAGTGGAAAGCCGATCAGCGCGGCGGCCTTCAGCGCCTTTGCGCGATCGTTCACTGGCTCCTCGGTGCCGGGCAGCGTGGGAATTTTCAGCCGCTGCGTGAGCGCGCGCGCCGCGACCTTGTCGCCCATGAGCTCGAGCAGCTCGGCCCGCGGCCCCACAAACTCGATGCCCGCTTCCCGACAAGCGCGCGCGAAGCCCGCATTCTCCGAGAGAAAGCCGTAGCCCGGATGAATGAGGTCGGCCTTCTTTTCCTTTGCCAGAGCCACAATGCCGGCGGTGTCGAGATACGCGCCCACCGGTCCCTTGCCCTCGCCGACCACGTAAGCCTCGTCGGCTTTGAAGCGGTGCATCGAAAAGCGATCCTCCTGCGCGTAAATGGCGACCGTCCGTAAACCCAGCTCCGTGGCCGCGCGCATGATGCGGATGGCAATCTCGGAGCGATTGGCGATGAGCAACTTTTTCGGCGGAATGGAAGAGCGGGACGGCATCGGGAGGACTTTCTAAGTGAAGCCCGCGCTCGAACGCGAGCGGGATGCGCGGAAACCTTCGGCGCCGGGGAGCGCGCGCGTCCCGCGCGTTGGTCGCGGCGTCCTCGCCGCGACGAACTTTGCGCGGCGAACGAATGGGCCAGAGCTTCGCGCGATGGGAGACGTGCCGGCGCGTTCTTCAGGTGCGGCGTTCTTGCCGAAGCGGGCGCCGCAGAAAGTCCGGCGCGGCGGGACCGCGACCAACACGCGGGACGCGTGTGCTCCCCGGATCTTTCCGCTCAGACTGCCGCCGCGCCGGGCGCTTCGGCGCGCTTGATCTCGGTGCGCAGGTCGCGTCCGCCTTTGCCGCTCCACCACAGCACGATCGGCGCGGCGATGAAGATCGAGGAGTAAGTGCCCACGAGCACTCCGACGAGGATGGCGAAGGCAAAGTCATTGAGCACCGGGCCGCCGAAGATGTAGAGGCCCACGGTGGTGAGCAGGGTGACGCCTCCGGTGAGGATCGTGCGGCTCAGCATCTCATTGACGCATTGATTCATGATCTCCTGCACCGTGCCCTTGCGCCCGCTGCGGATGCCTTCGCGGATGCGATCATAGACCACGATGGTGTCATTGACCGAGTAGCCCGCGATGGTGAGCACGGCGCCGACGATGACCAGCGAGAGCTCGCGACCGAAGAGGGCAAAGGCGCCGATGGTGATGATGACATCGTGGAGCAGCGCCACGATGGCCCCGACGGCGAAGGAAAATTCGAAGCGCAGCGTGACGTAGAAAAGGATGCCGACCATGCCGAGCGCGAGAGCGATGAGCGAATTGCGCGCAAGCTCGCCGCCGACGAGGCCACCCACGCGGTCCATGCCCTGGACGCTGAGCCGGGCGTCGGGAAATTTCGCCTGGAGATGATCGGAGATTTTCGTGCCGGTGCCTTCGTTGCTGCGGACGGTGACGAATTCCTTGGCCGCCGAGGTCTCGGTCTGCACCACGCTGTCGGCGAGATTGATTTCCTTGAGCGCCTCGCGCACCTGGTTGTCGCTCGGCCGCGGCCCGGCGGCTTCGAGCGTGAGGCGGTCGCCGCCTTTGAAATCGACGCCGAAATTTTTTCCGCCGCGCATCGCAAAGATGCCGATGGATGCTGCGATGACGAGGACCGAGAGGGTGATGGCGATCTTGCGTTTGCCGAGAAAGTCGATGCGCGTGGCGCCGATGAGGTTCCACATCGTGACCTTCTTCAGGAGACCGATCCGGATGGCCCACTCGAAGAGATTGCGCGTGACGATCATCGCGCTGAAGAGCGAGGCGACGATGCCCATCATGAGCGTAACGGCGAAGCCTTTCACCGGTCCGCTCGCTTTCCAAAAAAGAATGACGGCGGTGATGAGCGTGGTCACGTTGGCATCGAAGATGGCGGTGAAGGCGCGATCGAATGCGTGGTCCACGGCGGTCTTGATGGACTTGCCTTCGGCGAGTTCTTCGCGCAGCCGCTCGTAGATGAGCACGTTGGCATCCACGGCCATGCCGAGGGTGAGGATGATGCCGGCGATGCCCGGCAGCGTGAGCACCGCGCCGAAGGAGGCCAGCGCGCCGAAGAGCAGCGCCACGTTCACGGCCAGCGCGATGTTCGCGATCACGCCGGCAAAGTGATAGTAGATGAGCACGCAGAAGACGGTGAGCGCCAGGCCGAGGATGCCGGCGTGCAGGCCGCTTTTGATCGCATCTTCGCCGAGCGACGCGGAGGCGGTGCGTTCTTCCTCGATGGAGACGGGCGTCTGCAGCGGATTTTCCAGCGCGCTGGCGAGATTGCGCGCCTCGTGCTCGCCCATGTTGCCGCCGCTGATCTGCGCGCTGCCGCCGTAGATCGGGCCGCTCTTCACGCCGGGCGCGGATTGCACTTTGCCATCGAGCACGATGGCCATCTGCGAGTGCTCGTTGAAGACTTGCTCGGTGAGCTTGCCGAATTGGTCGGCGCCTTCGCTGTCGAAATTGAGGTGCACTTCCCAACCCTCCTGGCCGAAGCCCGCGCCGGCGCGCGAGACGTGGCTGCCGAGCAGGTCAGGTTTCTTTTTGATGAGCAGCTTGCGCTCGATCTTCTTGCCCGCGTGCTCGTAGTCATAAGGCTCGACGGAGTAACCCGGCGGCACCACCGCCTGGCCCGCTTCGATTTGCTGCACGAGCTGATCGCTCTGCGGATGCACGAGCCGGAATTCGAGCTTCGCCACTTTCTTGAGCTGCTCGCGCGTCTCCTCGAGCCGCTTGGGATCGAGGCCGGGGATTTGCACGAGGATGCGGTCGTCGCCTTCCGGAGTGATGACGGGCTCGCTCGTGCCAAGTTCATCCACGCGCTTGCGGATGACTTCCACCGCCTGGTCCACCATCGTCTTGGTGATGTCCTTCTTCTCCCCCTTCTCGCCCGGCTCGGCGACGAGGCGGATAAGGAAGGAGGTGCCGCCCTTCAAGTCCAGCCCGCGCGTGATGCCGAGCCGGAAGTACTGATGGATGCAAAACGCCGTGATGCCCACCGCGAGCACCGTGCCGAGGATGCGCCGGGCCCGCTCGCTGTCGGTGAAAAAATACCAGCCGAAGAGAATGAGAACGGCGAAACCAAACAGGAAAGTCCAGGCAGCGGGAGTCACGGGATTAGTCCTTCTTGATCGTGGCGATGGCGGACTTATCGACTTCCATCTTGCAGTTGTCGTCCACCTTGAGCACGAGGGTCGCGCCATCCTTGAGATTGGAGATGATGCCGTGAATGCCGCCGCTGGTGATGACTTTGTCGCCGGTCTTGAGCGCCGCGATCATGCTCGCGAGTTTTTGCTGCTGAAGCTTCTGCGGGCGCATGATGCCGAAGTAAATCAGCACGATGAAGCAAACGACCGGGATGAGATAACTCCCCATCCCGCCGGGCTGGCCGGCCGGTGGCGCGGAGGTCTGCGCGAGGCTGAGAAAGGAGTCCAAAATCATGGGGAAAAATCAGGCGGAAGAACCGCCCGGCAAAAAAGGAGCGGCAGGTTATGCGGAGTGCGCGCGTTGTCCAAGCAATTCATCGGCGCACGATTTGCCGCGCGGCCCGCGGCCAGGAAATACCTTGCACGCACGAAATCGCGCCCCTAATTTCCGCCTCCTGCGCCGCGGGTGTAGCTCAGTTGGTAGAGCACTTCCTTGCCAAGGAAGATGTCGCGAGTTCGAGTCTCGTCACCCGCTCCAGTCCCCACTCCTATGCAGGGCTATGTGGACGCACGTTTTTCGTGGAAGTGTGACACGCAGAAGCATGTCGAAGACGCCAAACCCGAGCCGCGGGATTTACCGGCGCGGGAACACGCAGCGGCTCGGAGTTGGCGGCTGGCAGGCGCTTAAGCGAGGAAGTGCTCCCAGTCTTGGACGCCGTGGTGGTTGCGAATCAGCGCGCTCGCCGGCACCACGCGAGGCGCGACCGGTGGTTTGCGCAGGCGCAGGCCGGCTTCGTGAGGGAGACGGTTCGCTTTGCGCGAGTTCACTTCGCGGTGGGCGAGGACGCAGTTGTCCCAGGACGTTTTGCCGCCGCGGGAGCGCAGGACCACGTGGTCGATGTTGCCTTCTTTGGGCGCGAGCTTGCGGCCGGTGTATTTGCAAACGCCGCCGTCGC
>JBBRXP010000065.1:0-28026 GCA_038238555.1 Chthoniobacterales bacterium
CTCGCCGCAGGTAGTTCGCGCGGCGTCGTCGCCGCGCGGCCCTGGCGGCGAGGACGCCGCCGGAACTTCCTGCGGCGAGGACGCCGCAGCTACGACAGGCGTCGCAGCGACGCTTGCCAAGCCACGCGCCCTCCGCCAGATTCCGCGCGCTCTTTACCCGATGGTGTAACGGTAGCACAGGGGACTTTGACTCCCCTAGTCAAGGTTCGAATCCTTGTCGGGTAGCCACCGTTTCGGACAAAAAAAATAACCGACAAACTTATGAGAATCCTACTCGCCTCCATCGCACTGAGTTCCCTCGCGGCCGCGCCGCCGATCGATCTGCCCGAGGGCTTCACTGCTGAACTTGTGGCCGCGCCGCCACTCGTGGTGCATCCCATCACCGCGGCCGTGGGCGAGCGCGGGCAGTTGTTTGTGGGCGATGCGGCGGGAAAAAATTTGAACAAGGCAGACCTCGAAAAGGAGCTGCCCAATCGCGTGGTGCTGCTCACGGATGCGGATGGCGACGGCGTTTACGAAAATGCCACGGTCTTCGCCGACAAGATGACTTTCCCGGAAGGCGGCGCGTGGCTCGACGGCTCGCTCTACGTCGCTTCGCCACCCGGCATCTGGAAACTCACCGACACCGATGGCGACGGCGTGGCCGACCAGCGCAAGATGATCGCGAGCGGCTTCGATTACACGGGCAACGCGGCCGACGTGCACGGCCCCTTCCTGCATCCCAATGGACGCCTCTACTGGTGCCACGGACGCAAGGCGCACACGGCCACGCAGAGCGACGGCACGGTCGTCCACACGGGCGCGGCCTCGGGCATCTGGTCGTGCCGGCCCGATGGACTCGACTTGCGCTGGCACGCCTTCGCCTCGGGCGACAATCCGGTGGAGATCGACTTCACGCCGGAGGGCGAAATCGTCGGCACGATGAACCTTTTTTACAGCCATCCGCGCGGCGACACGATCGTGCACTGGCTGCGCGGCGGCGTGTATCCGAGAGAAGATCAACTCAAGGTCATCGAGGGCCTGCCGCGCACGCTCGATGTCATGCCCGTGGTGCATAATTTCAGGCACGTCGCAGTGTCGGGCTGCACGTTCTATCGCAGCGGCGCGCTCGATGCGGACTGGCGCGGCAACATGTTTGTCGCGCACTTCAACACGCGGCGTGTCACGCGGCTCGAGGTCGCGCGCGACGGCGCCACCTACAAAGTCGCCGAGCGCGAATTCTTCACGCTGCGCGAGGCCGACGCGCACCTCACCGATGTGCTCGAAGATCGCGACGGTTCCTTGCTAGTGGTGGATACGGGCGGCTGGTTTCGGATCGGCTGCCCGTCGTCCCTCACGGCCAAGCCGGACGTGCCGGGCGGCATCTACCGCATCCGCCGCACCGCGGGGCCGGTGAAGGTGGAACCGTGGGGCGCGGCGACGGCGAAAGTGTGGGCGCTGGCGCGGAAGGCCGATGGGGACAGCATCCGCGAGCTATGCGCGCTGCTCGGTGGAAAGGACTTGAGCGTCGCGCGGGCGGCGGGAAATGCTCTCGCCTCGCTCGCAAATCCCGCGGCGACCGATCCGCTCATCGCCGCGCTCAGCCACAAGGATGCCGGCGTGCAACTCGCCGCGGCCAACGCGCTCGGGTCGCTGCCGCAGCTTGAAGACAAGAGCGCGCGCGCCTTCATGCAGCGTCTCGAAGGACCGCTCGAACCAGCCGTCGAGCATCAGACCATGTATGCGCTGCTGCGTGGGTCCGAAGAATCGAGCCGCCTTCTCCTCACCGCGCTCTCTTCCGCCGACAAGCCCACGCTCCAACGCCGCGCGCTTCGGTTGCTGGACCAGGCGCAGGATTCGCCGATCGACTTCGCGCACGTGCTTCCACTGCTCGCCTCCGCCGATCCCGCGCTCGCGCACGCCGCGGCCACTTGTGTCGCGCGGCGCCAAGGCTGGATGCCGGCGGCCGCGGAGTATTTCTCGGGCTGGATTACCGCCGGCAAGGCCAGCGTCGATCGCCTCGCGACGATCGAGACTGCGGTGCAACCGTGGCTCGGCAATCCAACCGTGCGTGGCCTCGTGTCCTTACTGCTGAGCGACGCCGATCTCGCGCATCGCCGCACGGCTTGGCGCATCATCGCCACTTCCGCGCCGGCGCCGGCTGCTCCCGAGTGGATCGGGAAATTGCAGAGCGCTCTCGCCAGGTCGGCGCCCGGCGATCAAGCGCTCGTCATCGACGCCATCGCCCACGCGCGATCTCCGCAACTGTCCGTAGTGCTCACGGAATTCGCCGCCGTCGTCGCGCATCCGCTCGCACTGCGTTTGAAAGCGTTGCGTGCCGCGATCAATCCGCGCGACGTGCTGGACGCCGATTCTTTTGCGTTCGCGCTCGATGTGCTGAGCAACAATCCTTCCGCCGCCCAGCGCCTCGAAGCCGCGCGCATTCTTGCCGCAACGCGCCTCGACAGGGAGCAGCAGCTAAAACTCGCGCCCGCCTTCATCGCGCTCGGCCCGCTCGAATTGCGCGAACTGCTCCCCATCCTGCGGAAATCAAAGGAACCCGAAATCGGCGCCGCCTTTGCGCACGCACTGAGCAACGCAGCCTCTCTCGGAAGCTTGCAGGAGAGCGAGATTCGCTCGGCGATGAGCAACTTTCCGCCGGACATCTTCGAGATTGTGTCGCCCGCGTTGCGCGCAGTGGCTGCCGAAGACGTCGCGCGCCACCGCAAGCTCGAGACGCTGCCGGCGCTGGTAAACGCAAAGGGAAATGCGACGGAGGGGCGCAAGATTTTCGAGTCCGGCAAAGGCGTCTGCATGACGTGCCATCGCGTCGGTGACGTGGGAAATTTCGTCGGGCCCAATCTCAGCGAGATCGGCAAAATTCGTTCCGCGCGCGATCTGCTCGAGTCGATCCTTTTCCCCAGCGCCACCATCGCGCACGACTACGAAGCGCACTCGATCGAGACAGCGGACGGCCGCTCGCTCATCGGCGTGGTGCGGCGCAATCTGCCGGAGAGCATGGTCCTCGTCGATCCCTCCGGCCAGGAGCAGACGCTGCCGCGCGGACAGATCGTGGCGATGCAAATGCTGCCCACCTCGCTCATGCCCACGGGCCTCGACCGCACGCTCACGGAGCCGGAGCTGCTCGACCTTGTGGCCTATCTCGCGAGCCGGAAGTGAGGGCGAATGACGAATGACGAATGACGAACATGCGGGAGCCTCCCGGTTAAGTTGCGACCGGCAAAGGGTTCACTTCGTCATTCGTCATTCGTCATTTGTCATTCTGCTTTTCGCTCCACTCGCAGGACGAGCCGCCGAGCCCGATGCCATCTTCCATCACGGCAAGGTCGTGACGGTGGACAACAAATTTTCCATCCACTCCGCGCTGGCCGTGGAAGGCAATCGCATCGCGGCCGTCGGCGACGATGCGGCGATCTTGAAACTCAAAGGTGCACGGACACGCGTCGTCGATCTCGGTGGCAAGACGGTGCTACCCGGCCTAATCGACTCGCACACGCACCCGACTGGCGCGTGCATGACGGAGTTCGATCACCCGATTCCGGAGATGGAATTCATCGACGACGTGCTCGGCTGCATCCGCGCCCGCGTCGCCGCGGTGAAGGAAGGCGACTGGATTGTGTTGCAGCAGATTTTCATCACGCGGTTGCGCGAACAGCGCTACCCGACGCGCGCGGAGCTCGACGCGGCGGCACCGAAAAATCCGGTGCTCTTCCGTACCGGGCCGGATGCGGCGCTCAATTCGCAGGCACTCGCGCTCAGCGGGATTGACCGGGATTTCAAAGTCACCGACGGCGGCGCGGGCTTCATCGAAAAGGATCCGCGCACCGGCGAGCCCACCGGCCTCCTGCGCAACGCCACCCGTTTCGTGAAGGTGAAGTCTTCCGAAAAAACGGCGACCGAGGAGCAACGTCTCGCGCGGCTCAAGGAGCTCTTTCACGACTACAACGCCGCTGGCCTCACCACCATTTGCGACCGCGATTCATCGTCCGCGGCGCTCGATCAATACAAGAAACTACGCGCAACTGGCGAACTCACCGTGCGTGTCGCCGCGAGTTACGGCGTGAGTTATCTCAGCGCCGTGCCGACCATCCAGGCGCAGATTCGCGCGGTCGCGGAAGACCCACTTTTCAAAGAGCGCGACGTGTGGCTTCGCATTGTCGGCATCAAGATGTATCTCGACGGCGGGATGCTCACCGGCAGCGCTTACATGCGCGAACCGTGGGGCGTGAGCGCGATGTATGGCATCACGGATCCCGAATATCGGGGCGTGCTTTTCATCCCGCCGGAAAAGCTGCGGCCCATCGTGCGCACGGCCGTCGAGAGCGGCCTGCAATTCACCGCGCACTCCGTGGGCGACGGCGCGGTGCACGCGCTGCTCGATACTTACGAAGCGGTGAACCGCGAATTGCCCGTAGCCGCGACGCGCCCGTGCATCACGCACGCAAACTTCCAAAGCCGCGAAGCCATCGCGCAGGCCGCACGGCTCGGCGTGTGCATGGACCTCCAGCCCGCGTGGCTTTACCTCGACACGCGCACGCTCGCGCGGCAGTTCGGCGATGCGCGTCTGCGCTGGTTTCAGCCATTGCGCAGTCTCTTCGCCGCGGGCGTGACGGTCGGCGGCGGCTCCGATCACATGCAAAAGATCGGCTCGTTGCGGAGCATCAATCCTTACAATCCCTTCCTCGGCATCGCGACCGCCGTCACGCGGCGCGCACGATGGTTTGAAGGTCCGCTGCATCCCGAGGAAGCGCTGAGCCGCGAGCAGGCGATCCGCTTCTACACCATCAACAATGCGCGACTGCTCTTCCTCGAAAATGAAATCGGCTCGCTCGAAGCCGGCAAGCGCGCGGATTTCATCGTGCTCGACCGTGACATCCTCGCGTGCGCGGAAGAAGACATCGGCGCGATCCAGCCGGTGGCAACTTATGTGGATGGCCGGCGGGTTTTCAGTCGGCATTGATCGTGCGGCGACGAGGCGTCGTCGCTGCTACTTGCAATCGCCAACGGCACCGTTCCCGCTAAAATCTCCTCGTCTTATGCGCTCCATCGTTCCCCTCGCTCTCGCCCTTCTCGTGCCCGCTGTCGCTTTCTGCGAAGAAGACAAGCCCGGCAAAAATCCGCCCACCGCCGAGCACGACAAAAAGCCCGCGGACAAAAAGGACGAGAAACCGAAGGAAGAAAAACCCAAGGAAGAAAAGCCGGTGGAAAAAACCGGCCACGCGAAGATCGGCGGCGCGGAGGTAAAGTATCTCGCGCAAACCGGCACGATCCCGGTGCGCAAGGACGACGGCGAGCCGCGCGCAAACGTCTTCTACATCTACTACGCGGTGACCGGCGCGGATGGGAAACGCCTCGCCGCGGCCGAACCCGCGGGCCGGCCCGTGACCTTCTGCTTCAATGGCGGCCCGGGCGCCGCGGCGGTGTGGCTGCACCTCGGCGGCCTCGGCCCGCGCAAGGTCGAGATGCCCGCGGATGGCCTATCCATGCCGGCTGGCGGGCACGTGGTGGATAATGCCAACTCCATTCTCGACGCCACGGACCTCGTCTTCGTCGATCCCGTGGCCACGGGCCTGAGCCGCGCGGTGAAGGGCGAGAAGCCCGAGCAATTCTTCAGCGTCGAGGAAGACATCGAGTCCGTGGGCGAGTTCGTGCGACTCTTCACCACGCGCGAGGGACGATGGGCGTCGCCGAAATTCCTGTGCGGCGAAAGCTATGGCGTCATGCGCGTGAGCGGCTTGGCCGAGCATCTGCAAAAGCGGCACGGCATGTACATGGATGGCCTCATGCTCATGTCGGGACTCATCGATTTTCAGACGCTCGCGCCCGCCATCGGCAACGATCTGCCGTACATCCTGTATCTGCCGGCCTTCGCGGCCACCGCGCATTATCACAAGAAACTCGCGCCCGAATTGCAGGCCGATCTCGATATGACGCTGCGCGAAGCGCGCGCCTTTGCGCAGGGCGAATATGCCGTGGCGCTGCTCAAAGGCGCCGCCTTCTCCGAGCCGGAACGCCACGCGATCGCCGAGCAGCTCGCGCGCTACACGGGGCTCGGCGTCGGGCTCATCGAGGATCACGACCTGCGCATCGACTCCGCTTTTTTCCGCGAGATGCTCCTGCGCAAGGAAGGGAAAATCCTCGGTCGCTTCGATGGCCGCGTGACCGCCGAGGATGGCGACCGCGCGAGCAATGCGCCGGAGTTTGATCCTTCCTTCAGCAATGTCATCGGCCCCTTTGCCGCCGCCGTGAATGCCTACGTGCGCGGCGAACTCGGTTACGAAAGCGATCTTCCCTACAAGGTGCTGAGCCCCGTGCCGTGGCGTTACGATGGCTTTTCAAACCGCTACGCCAGCGTGGAAGAGCGCCTCGCCGATGCGATGAAAACCAACCCGCGTCTGCGCGTGCTGGTGCTGAGCGGTCTGCGCGATCTTGCGGTGCCGGAGGATTCGATGCGCCACAGCATCGGCCATCTGCCGCTGCCCGCGAGCATCCGCGCGAACGTCTCGTGGGCGCGCTACGAGAGCGGGCACATGATGTATCTCTTCCAAAAAGACGCTGAAAAACTCCGGCGCGATCTGGTCGAGTTTTTGAGAAACGCGAAGTGACGGAAGCTCCAGGGCTTCGCGGAAACAGCCTGCGAATCAGTTCAGCGCGGCGAGGGCCTTGCCCAGCGCGCTCTTGTGCCGGTCGGCGGCGTTGTTGTGGATGCGGCCACCCTTGGCTGCCTTATCGATGGTCGAGATGAATTGAGTCGCGGCGGCGCGCGCCTCGTCTTTCTTGCCGGACTGGATGGCGCTGCGCACTTTCTTGAGCTGTGTCTTCACGGCTGTGAGCACGCGGCTGTTGGCGAGGGTGCGGCGCCCGGTCTGGCGGGCGCGTTTGGCTGCGGACTTGGTATTGGCCATGAGGTGCGGGCGTTTTATTTGGAAAAAGGGAGCGCGAAAATAGCGGCGGCCATTTCGATGTCAAGCAGGCCGATTGTCTCCGCTTGCCACCCCTGGAGTGCGCCGCTAATTTCCGCGCCTCTCCTCCGCCAGGGTAGCTCAGTGGTAGAGCAGGGGACTCATAAGCCCTTGGTCGGGAGTTCAATTCTCCCCCCTGGCACGCGGGGGTGAAGCGATTCAGCGCGCCGGGCTCTTTGGGTCTTCGCCGATCCGCCACAGATGCGCTTCGGAGCGGATGAAGAGCGCACCATCGGCCACGGCAGGGGAGGCAAAGGTGCGCTCGCCGAGATCGTTGGTCGCCAGCAGCTCATAGGTGCGACCCGCCTGCACGACGAAGCCCACGCCGGCTTCGTTTTGAAAATAAATGCGGCCTTCCGCGGCTACGGGGGACGCGGAGAAATTCCCGCCCAGCCGCTCGGTCCAGCAGGTCGTGCCAGTCCGCGCGTCCGCGCAGGTGGCGATGCCGGAGTCGGAGACGAAGTAAAGCTCGTCGCCGAGCACGAGCATGGACGCGGTGTGCGGCGCGCCTTTGCGTTCGGTCCACGCGATCTGGGTGGCGGTCGCGTCGCCGGCGGCGCCCTTGGGATCGATGGCGTGGACGATCGGAGCATTGAAGCCGGAACTAATGAACAACAGTCCGTGCGCGAAGATCGGGCGCGGGATCACGGAGTAACCTTCGCCGTAACTCACGCGCCACAGCTCGCGGCCGTCGCCCGGATCATACGCGCCCACAAAGCCGCTGCCGGGGCTGATGACCTGCCGCGCGCCGGCGACCTCGATCTCCAGCGGCGTGGAAAAGGAGAACTGTTTTTTTGCGGGCGAATTGCGCGGCGTCTTCCACCGTACCGCGCCGGTCTTTGCATCGAGCGCGGCGACGAAGGGATCCTCCTGCCCGTCAGCGCTGAAGATCAGCGCATCGCCTACCAGAGCCGCCGAACCGCCATTGCCATGCACCGGCGAGTACTGCAGCCCGGTCTGCCGCCACACGACCTTCCCCGGGAGATCGAGCGCCGCGGCGCCCATGTGTCCGAAGTGGACGTAGAGCCGGTCGGCGGTGACGATCGGCGTGCCGCTGGCCGGCGAATTCTTCCGGTGCATCGCAGCAGTGCTCGCGGCGTCGGGGCGAAAAACTTCGGTGTCCCACACCGCGCGTCCATCGGCCGCGTCGATGCAAAGCGCGCGCAACGTAGTCTCGCCGGTGTTCGCGTCGGCAACCGCGGAAGTGAGGTAAAGCCTGCCTCGCGAGAGCACCGGCGAAGACCAGCCGCGCCCCGGTATGGCCACCTGCCACGCCACATTTTTCGCCGCATCCCACTCGACCGGCGCGCGCACCGCCGCCGACAAACCTTGTCCCGTCGGCCCGCGGAATTGCGGCCACTCCGTCTCGGCGGAGAGCGCCGCCCTCGCAATGAGCGCGGTCAGCGCAGAGCAAAGCAGGAGTGTTCGTTTGGGAGAAGCCGTCGGGATCATGTAAGAAGAAAAAACGCGACGAGATAACCGCCCGCCGGCCTGGTTGTTTGCATGATCGTCGCGGATATACTCGGCGCCATGACCGGGACCGAACTCAAGAGCCAGCTTCACGAATTGCCACCGGGACCATTGACTGTCCCTGTCGCGGAAAAAGTCGCCGTCGAAGTTTTGCGCACCGACTTTGCGATGCTCTC
This sequence comes from Chthoniobacterales bacterium, assembly GCA_038238555.1. Lineage (GTDB taxonomy): Bacteria > Verrucomicrobiota > Verrucomicrobiia > Chthoniobacterales > Chthoniobacteraceae > JANNXQ01. The sequence goes on from JBBRXP010000065.1 coordinate 8,609, forward strand.
GCCCAGCGGCCAGACGCTGGCAGTTTATAATGTGCGTGGCGCATTGAATCTAATCGACGTGGATTCCACCACCCGCATTTTACGCCGGGCCCCGGCATCGAAAGTGTGGCGAAATCCCAAGCCGTAACCCCGAGCGCCGGGCTCGCGTCTTGGTGGGACCAATGCATGACGTCGCTCGTACTTTCCTGGCCCGAATTGTCTTCCGCGCTGCTGCCTCCTAGAACGGCGGCGATGCCCGAGCCCGCCGCCGCCGCCGATGCAGCGCTCGTCGCCGCCACGCTCGCGGGCGATGACGATGCTTTTGCGGACCTCGTGCGTCGCCACAAGGGGCGCGTCTTTGCGACGGCCAGCCGCTTCGCGCGCGATGCGCATCAGCTCGACGACTTGTGCCAGGAGGTCTTTCTCCGCGCGTTCCGGCATCTCGCAAAATTTCGCGGCGACGCGCCCTTTGAGCACTGGCTGGCGCGCGTCACCGTGTCGGCTTGCTACGATCTGCTCCGGCGCGAACGCCGCCACCGCGGGCATCTGTCGCTCGATGAGATGGAGTTTGATCCGCGCGATATTTCCGTGGATGCCGCGCTCGCTGCGGGCCGCGCGCGCGAACTGGTGGGATGGGCCATGGGACAACTTTCCGCCGAAGAACGGCTGATCCTCACCTTGCTCGAACTCGAAGAACGCAGCGTGCGCGAGATCGCGGCGCTCACCGGATGGAGCGAGAGCAACGTGAAAGTCCGCGCATTCCGCGCCCGCCACAGCTTGAAAAAAATCCTGCAACCCGGCCATGAATCCTGACGAACAACTCGACGCTCTCCTGCACGCGGCCCGTGAATCCACGGCCGACACGGCCGCCGCTGAATACGCTTTTGAGACCCGCCTGCTCGCGCGCCTGCGCGAAGAGCGCGGCGGCTCGTGGTTTTCATGGGCGTGCCGGCTCTCGCCGTTTTTTGCGGCGCTCGCCGTGGCGGCCGCGGTGTGGGGGCGCGCTTACACGGGCGTCGAAGTCGATGCGAGCTCCGTGCTCTACGCCGTGCCGAGCGATGGCCCGCGCGCGCTCACCGCGTGGCTGGCGGGGGATGAGCGATGAAGCGCCTCCGCGGCTTTCTGCTCGTGGCCTTTATCTTCGGCTGCGGATTTGTGACCGGCGGTTTTCTCGGTGCGGCGTTTGGGTGGGTGGGGCTTTATCACAAGATCGTGAAAGGCGGCCCCGAGGCCGCGCGCCAGATCGTGCTCGATCGCGCCATCCACGACTGGCGGTTGAACGCGGCGCAGCAGCGCGAGGTGCGGAAGATCGTGGAGGAGACGAGCGCGGAGCTCGATGCCGCCACCGCCGCGGTGCGGCCGCAGGTCGGGGAGATCCTCGGCCGAGGCGAGGAGCGCATCCGGCCTCTCTTGAATGGGCAGCAGCGGAAAAAATTCGACGAGTTCCTGAACGCGGGACGCCGCCGTTGGCAGCCGGCGGAACCATCCGCGTCTCACAAATAGCAGACAGCCGGAGTGGAAATTTGGTCGAGCGTTTTTTTCGCGACCTCACCCAATACGCGAGTGCGTTTGTGGGAGGATGCTGCTTCTATGCCGGGGCCATGCTCCTGCTTTTGCGCTCCTTCCTCCTCGCAGCGTGGCTCTGTGCCAGTGCTTTCCCCGTGGTTGCCGCGAGCGCCGGGCGCGAGGGGAGGTCGATCGACCTTTCCGGCTTTCATGACAGCGCGCACCATTGGCGTTTCTTCCGCGATGAGAGTCGGGTTATTCATGTTATTCCAGACCAGCCCTCTTATGCGCCGGCGCAGGTGCGGGAGATCGTTGCGAATATCCTGCTCTTTCAACGCGAGAATGGCGGGTGGCCCAAGGACTACGACATGGCGGCGATACTTACTGAGGAACAAAAGGCGAGCGTGCGTGCGACTTACTCGGCGCCGGATACTTCCTTCGATAATGGGAACATTCATTCCCAAGTAACTTACCTGGCCCGCGCTTACTCGCAGTGCGCGGTGCCGACGTGGCGCGAGGCTTGTGAGCGCGGCTTCGATTTCTTGCTCGCGGCGCAATATCCCAACGGCGGCTTTCCCCAGCGCCATCCGCATCCCAAGGGTTTCCACGCGCACATTACTTTTAATGATTTTGTGATGATCGGCATCCTCGAGACTCTCGAGGCTGCCGCCGGCGATGAGCCGCATTTTGCATGGCTCGACCCTGCGCGGCGGGAAGCGGCGCGCGAGGCCGTGCGGCGCGGCGTCGAGTGCATCCTGCGCTGCCAGATTTGTGTGGAGGGCCGGCTCACGGGTTGGTGCCAGCAGCACGATGAAGTGACTTATGAGCCGCGGCCCGCGCGCACCTTTGAACTGGCATCGCTCTGCCCCCAGGATACCACCGCGATCCTTGGCTTCTTAATGCACCGGGAGTCGCCGGAACCCGGCATCGTGCAAGCCGTGGATGCCGCCATAGCGTGGTTGGATAAGGTAAGGCTCGCGGGTCTTCGCATCGAGAAAGTGCCCGCGCCCAAAGTGGACTTTGCAGGTTACACTTCCGATCACGACAAGGTGGTCATTCACGATCCGCACGCGCCGCCGCTTTGGGCCAGGCACTATGAGATCGGCACCGACCGGCCGGTCTTTGCCGGACGCGACGGAGTGCGCAAGTATGCCTTTGCCGAGATCGAACGCGAGCGTCGCACTGGCACGCCGTGGTTTGGCACGTGGCCCGCAAAGTTACTCGAAAAGCAATACCCCAAGTGGCGCAAGAAATTCCCTCCCGCTCTGCCAACTTCAACCTTGTAACTGGTGCGAGAGGCTGCCATCGAGGAGAAGAAATGAGAGTCCACGGAATACACGGAAGGCACGAAAAAGAAGGCGCCTGCGAAGAAGCGGTTCGCTGCAACGCATGGTTCGGCGACGTTGGTTCAGGCTAAATGCTGAGCATGATTAGCTTGGCTTGTCGTGGAGCGGCTCAAGCCGTTGTAGCTCTTGGGTGCAGTAAGCGGTGACGCCGATAGCCAGCGAAGTATCGGGGCGCCCAAAGATACCTTGCGTGAACCTAAGTCGCCTAACTTGGAAGCGTTTTGCCCACCGGTGACCGGGGCGGCCGCTCAACCTGCGTGTGACTGCGGCGACAGAAGTGTCGCCGTTCCTTGGGGCTGGCTCCTGAGGTAGGATTTGAACCTACGACCAGTCGATTAACAGTCGACCGCTCTACCACTGAGCTACTCAGGATTTTTAAAAACGGGAAGGTATGAATGCCGCAGCGCGCCTCCACCGGCAACCATTTTTTGAAGCCGTCACCTTCCCCGCAGCCAGAAGAGGAGATCCTTGGCCCACGGATGCACGTCATCGGCGGCCACTCCGTTTTTGCCGGGGCTGAGACCGATGCCATGGGGGCCTTTCTCGAAGACGTGGAGATCGAAGGGCACGCCCGCGCGACGGAGGGCGGCGGCGAAGTCGAGTGAGTTTTCGACCTTCACGCCGGCGTCCTCTCCGGTGTGCCAGAGGAAGCACGGCGGGGTGTCCTTGGTGACTTGCTTTTCGTTGGAGAGTAACTCCACGAGCTCGGGCGCGGGATTGTCGCCGAGCAGATGTTTCTTTGAACCGGCATGGGTATTGGCGCCCATGGTGATGACGGGGTAACAGAGGATGCCAAAATCCGGCCGCGAACTTTCCCGCTCGACGGGATCGGGCGCGCCGGGCATGCCAGCTTCGAAGTGCGTGACGAGCGTCGAGGCAAGATGGCCGCCGGCGCTTGAACCCATAATGCCCACGCGCCGCGGGTCGATCTTCCACTCGCCGGCTTTTGCGCGTGTAAGGCGGAGGGCGCGCGCGGCATCGCCGAGCATGATCGGATGGCGGTAACCCGACGAACCTAGCCGATACTTGAGGACGATGCCGGCGATGCCATTGGCCGCGAGCCATTCGGCGTATCCGGCGCCTTCATGCGGCGCGAGACCGCCATAACCGCCGCCGGGACAAATGACGATGGCCATGCCGGTCGCTTTCCCCAGCTCGGGCAGAAAAGGAGTGAGCGTCGGGATATCTTTGTCGCTCGTGCCGAGGGCGCCGGGCGCTCCACCGGGCCACAGCGGGATGGCTTCGAGCGGCGCGGCGTGGATGGCGGCGGATAGGAGGAAAGCAGCGAGGGTAGTAACGTGACGCATGTATGGATGATAAGTAGAAAGTTACGCCGTGTAGCAAATGACTTAAGCAGGAAAACAGGGAAACAGGAGGTCAACCGCGGCGATTTCTCCACTTACTCTCCCGCCGTTCCTGCTTTCTGCCTTCCTGCTTAATCCGGATAACTATCACTCCATACTTACCTCACACTTTCTCCGGCACGATGTAAGGTGCGCGATAGTCTCGGGTGAGCAGCTTGTCGGCGGCCTTGTTATCAATGAACTTCTCGGCCTTAGGGTCCATTTTTAGAAACTCGCCGAGGGTAAGTTTGTCCACGTTGATATCCACGCCGTTGGCGGCGAGATGCGTACTGAGGCGTTCCAGCGAATCGAGCGCTTCCTTGTTGCCTTTGATCTTGTCGCGCATTTCGCCGGGCGTCGCTTTCTTGCCGAGCCGGTAGGAGATGTTGGCGGTGTGGCACAGGGCGCTGGAGATGTGGCCATCGATGATTTTGCCGTTCAAGTCGGCGACCTTCCGGCTGCGCACGGCTTTGATGAAGTTGGCGAAGTGGTTATCGGCGTCCGCATCGACGGGCTTCTTTTCCGAAGCAGGCGCGGGGTCCGACTCGGTGAGCCCTTTCGCCTGCGGCGGGTTGCCAAACTTTCGCACGAGCTGGTCGTGGTTATCGAAGACGGCGGCGTTACTGTAATCCGGGCACACGATGTAACCGTTCTCGTATTGCACGACGACCCCCACGCTCGCGCCGCGATACTTATCCATCTCCTTGGCATCGGTCTTATCCGGCAGTCCGCGCACTTCAAAGATGAGCGGCGCTTTTTCGTAGTCGTGGAAAACGATTTGCGAGTTCGGAGTTTCGCCGTCGTCCTTGTAACCAAGGCGTCCGCCGATGGAGAAGACCTTGGGAGAAAGGGCGGTCTCGCCGGTGAAACGGCGGGAGATGTCCATCTGATGAATGCCCTGGTTGCCGAGGTCGCCATTGCCGTAGTTCCAGATCCAGTGCCAGTCGTAATGGAGCTTGGTGCGATGGAGCGCTTCATTAGGGGCGGGGCCGCACCAGAGATCGTAGTCGATGGTCTCGGGCAGCGGTTGCTCGCCTTCCGAGAGGCCGATGCTGGGTCTGCGCTTGTAACATAGACCGCGCACATACTGGAGCTTGCCGAGCGGCTCCTTCTTTACCCACTCGAGCACGTCGGCGAGGCCCGTGGCGGAGCGGCTCTGCACGCCCATCTGCACGATGCGCTGATGTTTGTCCGCCGCCTTTACCAGTTGCCGGCCTTCCCACACGTTATGCGAGACGGGTTTCTCCACATACACATCCTTGCCCGCCTGGATGGCCCAGATGGCGGCCAGCGAGTGCCAGTGGTTGGGCGTGGCGATGGAGACGGCATCGATCTCCGGATCTTCATAAAGCTTGCGCAGATCCTTGTAAGGTTTGATCTCGAGATTCTTGCGCTGGAGTTGTGTTACTCCTTTATCCAGCACCGCGCTATCCACGTCGCACAGCGACACGATGCGCACGCCTTTCAATCCAAGGTAACCACCAATGTGGCTTTGCCCGCGGCCATTGAAACCGATGACGGCGATGCGGATGTCGGAGTTAGCGCCATCGGCGGCCGAGTAAGTGCGGGCCGGCAGGGAGAGGGCGGTGGCGGCGGCGATGGAGCGTTTGAGGAAATGTCGGCGGGTAAATTGATGGTTCATGAGTGAGGTGGGTTGAGTTATTCGAAGTTTGATATTCCTTACCGGGTTACTTGGTTGTCGTAACATACTCATCGTACCTTTGCGCCACCTTTGCAGCGTCGGCATCGCCTTCATGAAGCAGCACGCGGTATTTCAAAGTAAGTGCGTGTCCAGCCTCAAGCGTGTAGTTACCCGAGTTAGCCGGCTGGGTTGCATCCATGTCGTGCTCGCAAAATGGGTTGGCTCCAAAGAGGCCGTAGTCGCGGGCGTGCCAGCGCGTGGGATGGCGGAGATTGGAAGGGTGATCGAAGATGGCGATGCCATAAGCCTTCCCATCGATCGGGCCCGACATATCCACCCACTTTGCCCGAGCGCCCCACACTTTGGTGTCCTTCAAGCCTTCGCTGTTTAGGATGTGGCCTTCGCCGGAAGGAGGAGCGCCTTTGGCTCCTCTCCTCAGGCGCATGGATTCGGCGATGCGCATGGCAAAGGTGCCTTCCTTTGTGTCGCCGAATACCGCGTCCTTATCGCCAGCCGTGAGCGCGATCTCAAAGTCAAACAGCCGCTCGGTGGGTGGCGCGTCGTGCACGCGCAGAGTCTGCACGCTTCGCAGCACTACGGCGCCGTCGGGTGCGGTCCATTTCTGTGAGGTCTTGAGGATGCCCTCGGCGCCGGACTTTGTTTCGAGCACCGCCTCATGCTCGATCTTGCCGAGCGGGACTTTCGGCGGGCGCTTGGCAAAAGTGGCGGGCTCGCTCCAGAAATCCATGCCATTGACCAGCCCGTGCGCAAACCACATCGAACGATGGTGCGGATGATCGTGCTCTTCGCCCGGCACGTCGGCCATGGGCCATTCGCGAGTCATCTTTACGCCGCCGGGTCCGATCACCGGCCAGTAATAAACGTTGTTCGCGCCGGTGAAGCAGTAGTCGGTAAAGAGCTTGCCGCCGATCTCCACGGTCACCCGGTCTTTGCCAGCTTTCACATCGACGGCTGCGGCGGCCGCGGAGACCAAGGCTAGCGAGATAAAAAGGGCGACGGGGCGGATCAAGGGGGACACAGGGCGGAGGTTGTACTCAGAGGCTGGAAGACGGTGCAAGCAACAACCGAAGGGGTTGGAGTTTTGTTTGAGGGTTTCGCGAAAGGTTGGCGCGAAGTTCCTCACCGCCGGAGTTGGGCGAGGCACAAAGCGAAACGTGGCATTGATCGCAAAACAAAAATCCGACGCGCGTCGTCGCTCAGGGTTCATCGAACTCCGCGAAATGATCCGGCCGCAGGGGCTCCGAGATGCGGTAGTCCTCGCCCAGCCATTTTCCGAGGTCGATGAGTTTGCAGCGAAGCGAGCAAAAGGGGCCGGTGGGTTCGGTGAAGAATTCCGTCGGATTTCCGCAAGTGGCGCACGGGATGGTCTGCGGCTTTTTCATGTGCCGACAAGTTCACACCGACCAGACCGTCTCGCCACCCACGATCGTCCGCACGGCGCGGCCGCGCAGTTCCCAGCCGTGGAAGGGCGTGTTGCGGCTCTCGCTGGCGCTGGCGTGTTTGTGAAAAGTCCACTCGAGGCCGGGGTCGATGAGCGTGACGTCGGCAATCGCGCCGACGCCCAGCGTGCCGCGATCGAGGCCGAGCAAGTGCGCGGGATTCGCGGTGTAAAGCTCGATGAGCCGCGGCAGGCCGATCGCCTTTTTCTGGTGAACGAGGATGTCGAGGAAGAGCCCGAGTTGCGTCTCCAGGCCGAGAATTCCGAACGGCGCTTGATCGAACTCGACCTCCTTTTCATGCGGACAATGCGGCGCGTGATCGCTGCCGAGGATCGTGATCGTCCCATCCGCCACGCCGGCAATAAGCGCCTCGACGTGCTCTTGGCTGCGAAGCGGCGGATTCATTTTGAAGTGCGTGTCGTAGCCGCGGAGCGACTCGTCAGTAAGCGCGATGTGGTGCGGGCAGAGCTCTCCGCTGATCGGCACGCCGCGGCCGCGCGCTTCCTTCAAAATGCGCACGCTGCCCGCGGCGCTGAGATGCTGGCAGTGGATGTGCGTGCCGGTGAGTTCGGCGAGCTGCGCGTTGCGCGAGACGATGATCTCCTCGCCCAGCGCCGGCCAGCCCGGCAGCCCGAGCACGGTGCTCCAGTAGCCTTCGTGCATCACGCCTTTGCCCACGAGATCGTAATCCTGGCAATGGTCCATGACCACGAGGCCAAACATGCGCGCATACTCGAGCGCGCGCCGCATTACCTCGTGATTTTGCACGCAATGCCCGTCGTCGGTGAGCGCGACCACGCCCGCTTTTTTCAGCGAACCGATGGGCGCGAGTTCCTCACCCGCGAGGCTCTTGGTGATCGCGCCTGCGATGAAGACATTTACGCACGCCTCGCGCGCTGCCTTCTCCTGAATCCAAGTCACCACGCTCGCGCTGTCGATGGGTGGCGAAGTATTGGGCATGCACACCACGCTGGTAAATCCGCCCGCCGCCGCGCATCGCGCGCCGCTCGCGATGGTCTCCTTAGCCGACTGTCCCGGCTCGCGGAGATGCACGTGAATGTCGATGAGCCCCGGCGCGACGACGAGGCCGCTGCAAGCGATCTCGGAGATTTCCGATTTCCGATTTCCGATTTCCGATTTCGCCGCGACGCGGCCGTCGATGATGAGCAGGTCGCCGATTTCATCGCGCTCGTTAGCCGGATCGATGATGCGGCCATTCCTAAGCAGCACAGGCTTCATTGGCATCAGAAGGCAGGGTTCTATAAACATGGCGCACCCAAGGCGCTGGAAACGGTCCGGATGCAGACTGCCCGGGTCCGCGTTGTCGATCTCGCTTCACTTGGCTCCTCCTTGCACGCCGGCGCAGAGGTAGAGTACGGCCATGCGCACGGCGAGGCCGTTGGTGACCTGGTCGAGGATCACGCTGCGCGCGCCGTCGGCGAGGTCGCTGTCGATCTCCACTCCGCGGTTGATCGGGCCGGGGTGCATGATGAGGGCGCCCGGTTTTAACTTTTCCGCGCGCGCTTTGGTCAGTCCGAAGAAGGCGGTGTATTCGCCGAGGCTCGGGAAGTATTCCTTGCGCTGCCGCTCGTGCTGGATGCGCAGGAGATTGATCACGTCGGCCTCGGGCAGCACGGCATCGAGGTCGTGCGCGACGGCCGCGCCCATGCGCTCGAATTCGCGCGGCACCAGCGTGCTCGGGCCGCAAAGAGTCACGCGCGCGCCGAGGGCGAGCAGCGTCCAGATATTTGAGCGCGCCACGCGGCTGAACAAGATGTCGCCGACGATGACGACGTGAATGCCGGCGATGCGCCCGAGCTTTTCGCGGATGGTGAAGACGTCGAGCAGCGCCTGCGTGGGATGCTCGTGCGCGCCGTCGCCGGCATTGATGACCGAGGCCGCGAGACGCTCGGCGAGGAATTGCGCGGCGCCCGCGGAGCTGTGCCGGAGCACGATGATGTCGGCTTGATTTGCCTCGAGAATCTTCGCCGTGTCCTTGAGCGTCTCGCCTTTGGTGAGGCTCGAGGTGCTCGCGGAAATATTGATGACGTCGGCGCTGAGCCGGATGGCGGCGAGCTCGAAGGAGGTACGCGTGCGTGTGCTGGCTTCGACGAAAAAATTCACGAGCGTCCTGCCGCGCAACGCCGGGGTCTTCTTAATTTCGCGGACGCCGACTTGTTTGAACGCGGCGGCTGTGTCGAGCACGGTCGTGATTTCCGCGGCGCTCAGACCTTGGATCGCCACGAGATCCTTGCGAGTCCACCCGACGCTCACTGGCTCATCCATACGGAGTCCTCCATGCCGTCGGTGGCGGAGAAGCGCACGTGCACGCGCTGGCCGGGCGCGGTCGGGAGATTTTTTCCGACGTAATCCGCGCGGATCGGCAACTCGCGGTGGCCGCGATCCACGAGCACGGCGTACTGGATGCGCGCCGCACGGCCAAAGGAGGAGAGCGAATCCATCGCCGCGCGGCAGGTGCGGCCGGAGAAAAGCACGTCGTCGGTGAGCACCACGGTCAGGTTGTCGAGCGCGAGCGGCAGTTCGCTCTGCGCGACGCGCGGCGGGATGCGGTGGCGATGCAGATCGTCGCGGTGCATCGCCACATCGATGACACCGGCAAACGGCCGCGTGCCGGCGAATCCTTCGATGAGCCCCGCGAGCCGTCGCGCGATTTCCACGCCGCGCGATGGGATGCCGATGAGCGCCACTTTTCCCAGATCGGGATTGCGCTCGATGATCTCGTGCGCGATCCGCCGCAGAGCGCGTTCGATGGCCGCGCGATCCAGTGCCAGCGCTGCGCCGAGGGAAGGTGGAGTGGGATTCATTTCCTTGGCGACCTCGCGGGATCGCCTTAAAGGAGTTGCGAGATCAGTGGCGGAGAATTTCGCGCTGGCGTTGGACGCGCCACGGAGAGCGGTGTTTCACGATCCAGTCGAGCAGCGCCTTTTCAAAGCCGATGTCGTGGCCCGCCTTCTCGCTCTCGATCCATTTGTGGCGCAGGATTTCCTCGCGCTCGGCGAGAAATTCTTTGTAGAGCGCGGACTCTTTGACAATGTCGCGGCTGTCGTCAGCGGGAGAGATCATGAGTAGTGAAAGTCTTTCCGTTTACAAAAGCAGCGTCAAGGGCGCAGGCGGGGTTCATGCGAGGGATTCGCTGAGCCGGCGCGCGATGCCGAGAAAGGCTGCGGCGACAGGATTGCCGGGCTGGGCTTCGGCGATGGGCGTCCCGCGGTCGCCCGCCTCGCGCGTGGGGATGTCGAGTGGGATCTGGCCCAGCAGCGGCACCTGGAGGCGCGCGGCTTCGCGCTCGCCGCCGCCGGAGCCAAAGATGTCGTAGCGCTTCCCATCGCTCGGGCAGAGGAAGTAGCTCATGTTTTCAATGAGGCCGAGCACGGGCACGTTGACTTTGGAAAACATGGTGGCCGCCTTGCGCGCGTCGATGAGCGCGACTTCCTGCGGCGTGGTGACGATGATCGCGCCGGCGAGCGCCACGGTCTGCACGATGGTGAGCTGGATGTCGCCGGTGCCGGGCGGCAGATCGAGCACGAGGAAGTCGAGCGTGCCCCACTCGACCTGCCGGAGAAATTGCTGCGTGTACTTTGTCACCATCGGCCCGCGCAAGATTGCCGGCGCGGCGTCGTCGAGCAGGAAGCCCATCGACATGAGACTCAGCCCGTGGCGCTCCACGGGCAGGATGCGTACATCCTCGGTCGCCATCGGCCGCGCGGTGGCGCCAAACATGAGGCCAATCGACGGGCCGTAGAGATCGCAATCGCACAGCCCGACCGCCGCACCGTTTCGGTGCAGGGCCACGGCGAGATTGGCGGCGACGGTCGATTTGCCCACACCACCCTTGCCGCTGGCGATGGCGATCACGTGCTTCACACCGTCGATTTGCGAGACCGCGCTGGCCGCGCCCGCGGCCGCTTGCGCCGGCGCATGAATATCGATGCGCACCGTGGCCGCGCCGATGCCGGGAATCTGCGCCAGCGCGTTCTCCGCGCCGGCCTTCACGGCCTGCGGCACGCGTGCGTCGCTGGTGGTGAGCGTGAGCTGCACGAACACGTCCTCTCCGTCGATGCGGATCTCTTTTACCAGTCCAAAGGAAACGATGTCGCGGCTGAACCCGGGGTATTTGACGGTGGCAAGCTTTTCGCGGACAAGCTGATCGGTGATCGATGACATGTGGAAAAGGATTATCGGATAACAGGACGTTTGGACAGTTGGACTTTGCCGGAAATCCCTCGTGCCGTTTTCGGAAGCGGCCTTCCGCATGTCGCGAAGTGCCGGAGACGAAGATCGACGAAAGATCGCGCGCCATCTCGACCGCGACGCGATGAAGCAAAACGCCATCCCTACTTTTCACTCGCCCGCCATCGGTTGCGGCAATGCCACGACCATAAGTTCGACCCAATCGCGCAGGACCGACAATGCGTTGGCAAAGCGATTCAGCGCATTGCCCCCCGGCTCACCGATGTGCATGGGCACGATATCTCCGAGCTCCTCGCGTGAACCGTTTCATGAGGCCCGACTAAGGAACGCCGGCCAATGACCGCCCCAATAGCGTGCTCACGGCTTGGTCTGCGCGGTTCCAAGTCTGTTACTTCTCGAAGTTCCACCCTCGCCTACCCATCAATTGAACGGCGACCAAAATGTGTTTGGAGCAACGTCCGACAGTTTTGAATAGGTAAGAGGTGGAACCTTCGGAAGCGTATCGACCGCGAAGGGCGCGAAGGAATTTCCGAACATGTCTGTGCCTCCGCTGGCATATAGCACCGAACCGGTCTTCAGGTAGGTTCGGATATCTAACCAGGCAACGGCTGCTCCCTGGGGCTTGTTGTTTTCGATGGCGTACTGGTCAATAGCTGCATCGATCATGCGCAGATCTTGCAGGATGCGCGTGGCCTGCGAGCGCTTGCGGGCCCGGAGAAAGTTCGGAACTGCGATGGATGCCAGCAAGGCGATAATGGCGACCACGATCATGATTTCAACCAGAGTAAAGCCCGCGCGGTTTGTGTTAGTTAATTTTGACATGGTTAGACGAGAATGTGGTGAAAGGTTTATTGATTCGATAACAAGAAGCAGTCGTGATGCCATGTCTCGCATCGAGTGTTTCATTACGTGGTGTTTGTAATTGGAATCTGTTAAGAGGACTTGCTGGAAGTTACAAAAACGCAGCCGCCTTTCGGTGTTATCCAAAAGGCGGCTGAACGTCTAAGTTGTTGGTATTCTCTTTAAGATCAGTAATAAGGCGACCAGAAAGCGACCGGAGCAACGTCCGACAATGCTGTGAAGGTCGTAGTTGGAACCTTCGGAAGCGTATCGACCGTGAAGGTTCCGAAGGTAGCGCCGAACATGTCTTTGCCACCGCTGGAATAAAGAACGGTGCCGGTCTTCAGGTAGTTTTGGATATCTGCCCACACAACCGAAGAGCCTTGAGTCTTATTGTTTTCGATCGCGTACTGGTCGATCGCGGCATCGATCATGCGCAGGTCTTCCAGGATGCGGGTGGCCTGCGAGCGCTTGCGAGCCCGGAGGAAGTTAGGAACGGCGATCGCGGCCAGCAAGGCGATGATGGCGACCACGATCATGATTTCAACGAGGGTAAAGCCCCCGCGGTTCTTATTTAGTTTCTGTAACATAGGATATGTATGATTTCGGATGTTTGTGTTTGATGTGTATTAGTTCATCCCCGGATGACTCCGAAGGTGTCGATGGAGGAATTAAGCAACCCCGATGCCACGGTCTCTATTCCAGCTATAATTGTGACGCCGAGGCTGCTTTTCCTACCGCGCCTTCTGGTACACGGCATACGATGCGCTCATTGAGACCCGCCATGATGCCTCCGAAACCTCTCACAAATGCAGCCTCATTCTCATTTGTGCCGTGGATTTTCCTTTTTACCCTGGCCGTAAGGTTAGTCGTGCTGATCCGCTTTTCTCACTCGATTCACTTTTTGCCCGAAGGCGACGACATGGCTTTTTACAACGACTGGGCGTTGAGGATCGCCCACGGCCCGTGGACTGATGGGAAGGCGTTCTACGGATTGCCGGGCTATGCCTACTGTGTCGCGGGCATTTATCAGTGTGCGGGTGGCTATAACCCTTTTGCAGTCGGGCTCCTGCAAGCCGTCTTCGATGGCGTGGTAGCCGTGCTTCTATATAAGATCGCTCTCTTCGCATTCTGCCTGAAGGATCTGGGTAAGGTGGATCGTCTTGCAAAAGTGCGGCCTCACGCGATCGGCTTGATGGCAGCGGCTGCATGGATTTTCTATCTTCCCGCGCAGGCATTTTCGGCGATCCTCATGCCCACCGTTTGGCTCGTGCTGGCATACTACGCACTGCTTTGGTGGGTGTTAAAGACCCGCAGCGCGTCCTGGTATCACCCATGGCTTGGAATCGGCATTGCCGCCGGCGCAGTCGCGATGCTTGTGGCCACCATCCTATTCCTCCTGCCGCTGATTATCGTTGCGATCGCGATCAAGGGGGAGCCCGCCGGCGCGTGGCGCATTCGGCTGACGAAGATCGCTGGCGGCATTGCCGTTCTCGTTGCCGGTGTCTATATCGGAGCGTCGCCCGCATGGGTTCATAACTACTTCGTCGCCCACGAGCGAGTGATGCTCTCTGCCCACAGCGGCATCAACTTCTGGATCGGTAACAATCCAGCGGCCACAGGTTATCCGAAGATGCCACCCGGCATCCACGCGACGCAGGACGGACTGCTGCGCGACTCGATCACGTTGGCGGAGAACGCGGCCGGCCGCTCACTTACCCGGGCCGAGGTATCCACCTTCTGGAGTGGCAAGGCGAACAGTTACATTCGAGATCACTTCGCCGCGTGGCTTCATCTGATCGCCGCCAAGCTGGGTAACTTCTGGAATGCTTATCAATACGACGATCTAAGTGTTATCAAGCTCCTGCGCGACGAAGGCATTTTGCCGCCGGGACTTCGATTTGGCATCATCGCCGCGCTCGGCCTTGCGGCACTGATTCCCGTGGTGCGGGCTTTTCCTCGTGCCGGGTGGGTCGCCGCCGCGGTGTTACTGCACATGTGCGCCTTGCTGCCGGTGTTTGTTACCGAACGTTACCGGCTCGCTGCGGTTCCAGGGTTAATGATCTTGGGCGCGGGCGGACTTTGGTTACTTTGGGAGAATCTAACGCGCTCGCGGTGGGTGGCGGTGGGCGGGCAGGTCGCCGCGCTCGTGGTGGTGGTGTGGTTTGTTTCCATTCCCCGCGCGGACATCGGGCTCTGGTCTCTCGATCATTATAAGGCAGGCATCCGGGCGACGGCTGCCGGGGACCTTGATCGCGCCCAGCGCAACCTGGAGACGGCATTTGCTTACGTGCAGGATAACTCCGACATCAACTTTGCGCTCGGCAACCTATGGCTGGCACGCGCAGGCCGAACGACCGACGGGCGTGAAATGGTCATCCGCCGGACACACGCGAAATTGTTTTACCGCCGCGCCCTCGAGATCGAGCCCGGTCACGCCGGCACGCTCAACAATCTCGGGGTGCTGGCCATGGATGAGAAGAGATGGGCGGTGGCGGAAAGATTCCTGGCCGCCGCAGTGCAGGCCGAACCCGAGTCGGGCAAGACACATTACTTACTCGCGCGAACCCGCTTTGAGAACGGCGACATGGCAGGCGCGCGCGCATCTCTTGACGAGGCGATGAGGTTGCGCCCGGGCCAAAGAGAGATCGTCGAGTTTCGCGACCAACTCACAAAACCATCGACTCCTTAGCTTAGTCCGCCAGCCTTAAGACCACGGTATCCGAAGGCAGACAAGCCAGCTCCACGCGGCGGAAATGCTGCCGGAGATAGGCAAACATTCGCGGATTGGTGTTCATAAAACGCAGTTCGTCCCGACCATCGAGTTTGTAGTCCTGAAGCATCACCCACTTAATGCGCCGCTCACTTAGGATGGAGAGTTGTTCGTCTTCGTCGCGATCGGTGGCGGGGCCGGTGAAATAAATTTGTTTGAACGGAGAAGGCCGGCTGTTAGCCGCATAAAGTCCCGGCCAGTGAGGGGCGAATAACACGTCTTCTCCCGGCTGGGCGAGTTTGTTTACCACGCGATCGGCTGCCTGCAAGAGCGCGGCGGAATAAAGAGAGACCTGCATTTCCTGCCCGTGGACTTGCACGGGAACGAAGGGCCGCTCGCTCATCAGCTCCCCGACGACGCCGGTGTGCGGCACGGTCGCCATCAACGTAGCGGCCAGCATTCCGCAGGCTGCTGGAAGCCACGCGCGCCGCAATGCGCACAGGGCGATAAACGCCAGCGCGAAAGCTGGCGCTGAATGCCCGAGATGCACGTAATCCGCCCGCGAGAAGGTGTGATGGGAGTAAGTCAGAGTAATGCAACCGGCGGCTAGCAGCACCGGATAAGTCCGCAGCGCATCGCCGCGAGCGGATAACAGCCACACAAACACAGCAACCAAGCCAAGCGGGATGAGGAGATAGAAACAACCTTCGGCAAATGCCGCCAGCCAATAGACGCCGCCTGCCTCCGCGGGAATGCGCCAGGGCCACGGGATGGAGATGGGTATGTTTGTTCCAAACTGCACATCCATGCGCAAGCGATCGAGGTAAGAGTAAAAGTAACCCGGCACGGTCGCGAACATGATCCACTGCGGCAGATAACCCACCGCGATTCCTCCCGCGCAGGCCAGCATCCGCGCTGGGAGTCGCCGCCATGCGCCGCGCGCGAGGAAAAGCATTACCAGCGCAAAAGAAACGATGAGATACGCGCCGTGGTTGCGTCCAAAGAAGGCCATGAGCCCAACAAAGAGCCCAGTGAGAAAGTGCTGCCGTGGCGTGGGGCGCTCGATCAGCACGACGGCCACATAGATCGCCATGAGCGCGATGGCTTGCTCGAAGAGTTTGTAACGGGGCACCATCCACAGCGAGAGGGTGAGCGCGACGACAAACAGAAACTTCCAATCCCGCGAAATCCGCGCGGCCGCAAGCAGCCCGCACCAGACGGCGAGACACTGGAAGATAACACATGCCGCGCGCATCGAGACTAATCCATCGCCGAAAAGGTAACTCCAGCCGGCAACCCAAAAGTAACGTCCGGGATCATAGGCGTAGAAGTCGCGGATAGGTATCTGCCCCGACTTCAGCGCTTGCATCCCATACCAAAGAAAGCCCTCATCCGCGAGGTTGATCGCCACGTTGCCATCCATAAGGAAGGCGCCGAAGCCGAGCGCTGTGGCAAGTAAAGCGAGCCATAGGGCGAGGCGGCGCGGGCCGGAGATTCGGAGGAAGGGATTGGTCATGGGCCCAACGGCGCGTGACTTAGCAGTCGAGATGCCACGACGGTCCGCCATCTGCTTTACCAAGCCCCTTGTCTATGTTGCAAGCCCATGTCCGATTCCCTCTCCCTCGTCGCGTCCGCCCCGGCGCCATCCGCTGAGTGCGTGACCCATCGCGACGCGTCAAGCGTCGCGTTCCCTAAGCTGCGGATCTGGCTGGCGCTGGCGGCCATCCTTCTGTTCGGGATCGGCCTGCGTTGCTCGTCCTGGCACGGTTATCAGTGGATGGGTTTCGATGAAAATCTTTACAAGACCTATGTCGAGAAGCTCGATGCGCGCGGCCTCGCAGCTTACCCGGCCATCGCCCGGGAATATACCTTGCGGCAACGCGCAACGGAGAAGGCTTTCCTGCCGCCGACGCGCTTTCTCTACATCTTCAGCGGCGCGACGTGGCGCGCAGCTTTCTACGGCGACGCGCCTTATCAAAGGATTAAGACGCCGGAGGACGTGCAACGCGACCCGACGCTTAAGTCGCTGCGCGCGATTTCGACGCTCTTTAGTTGTCTTACTCTGCTGGTTGCCGCGGTCTTTGCGCGCCGGCTTGCGGGCGATCGCGCGATGCTCGGAGTGACCGCACTGCTTGCTTGCGCGCCCACGCAGCTTCACATGGCGCAGCACGGATTGATCGATGGCTTCTTTGCTTTCTGGGCGCTGACCGCGCTGTGGCTGCTGTGGGAAAACCTGCGGGCGCCCGGCGATCCGCGATGGCTCGCCGGCTACACTGCGGCGCTCGCCTTGATGGTGCTGACGAAAGAAAACGCAGCGTTCGCGATCTTCGGGCTGTGCGGAACGATTGCCCTCGCGCACTTCGCCGGTTGGGGCCGAGTCACGCGGAAGTTACTGCTCGCTACGTTCGCCGGCCCGACGCTCGGTCTCGCGATCCTCGTGGCGCTCGCCGGTGGCATCGACGTCTTTTACTCCACCTATCAACTGCTCGTCGTAAAGGCCCAGAACCTCCGTTACGCCATCGCGACTGGCGACGGCCCGTGGTATCGCTACTTAGTCGATTTGTTACTCGCGAGTCCGCTCATTCTGTTACTCGCGGTCGGTGCGATCTTCCAACTGCGCCGGGAGGACAAGGCGCTGCTCTATGTTACCGCGTTCCTCGCGTGCAGCTATGTCTTCATGTGCAACGTGAAGTATGGAATGAACCTGCGTTACGCCAATATGTGGGATATGCCTCTGCGGCTGCTGGCATTTACTCAGCTCGGCTCGATCGCCACGCGTTTTCCGGCGCGGGAAAATGTGTTACTCGGTGCGCTCGTCGCCGGGTTGGCGGCGTTCGACTTGCATCAATACCAGTTACTCTATGTGAACTTCGATCGCGACTACGAGATGATCACCGCGAACCTCTTGCAGGCGCTCAAGATTCTGAAGTTCATGCCGCTCGAATGAAGACCACTTACTTGCCGATGCAGTAGAGATACTTTGCGCCGCGGAGGAAGAGGTGGCCGTCGCTCACGGCCAGTGAGCCGCGCACGTTTTCTTCGTCGGGGAGAGGATTGACGGCGAGCAGTTTGAATTCCGCGCCGGTGGCATCGCAGACATAGGTCGTTCCCAATTCGTTGACGCAGTAAATCTTCCCGTCGGCCACGGTGGGCGATGCGCGGATGACTACCTTTGCGCGCGGCTTGGCGTCCGTCCCACCGTCGGAGAGATTGCCCTGCCATTTCTTTTCGCCGGTCTTGGGATCGAGGCAGGTGAGCGTGTAGGAGTCGCCATCGAGCGCGAAGAGTTTGCCATCCCAGTAAGCCGGCGTGCAGACGTCGGGGGTTTTCTTTTCGTCGAATGTCCACGCCAGTCCGCTCTCGGTCACGTCGCCGGCGCCGTCGGTGCGAAAGGCGAGGAGCGCGTGTTTTTTGGGCCCGCAGATGATGGCGAGATCTCCGGCGCTCACGGCGCTCGGCACCAGGCGCATCCACTCGGCGTGCTCGGGATTGATGCCGAAGCCGCGCCACAGTTCGCGGCCCGTGGCGGGATCGTGGCCGCTGATGCAATCGCCGCCGACGATGAGCAATTGCGTGCGGCCGCCCGAGACATGCGGGATGGGTGTGGCGTAGCTTTCGAGCGACTCGAGCTTGGCGTCGGTAGGGCGGATGTGTTTCCACAAGGTCTTGCCGGTCGCGGGGTCGATGGCCAGCAGGTAGCTCTCGCGCTCGCCGCCCGCGCCGGCGATGCCGGGATAATCCTCGGGCGCCGGACTGCGCTGGAGCACGGGCACGTAGAGCCGGCCGTCGAAGAGCAGCGGGGAGGCGCCGTAGATCCAGTTGATGGCAAACCTCCCGTAATCCGCGCCGAGATTGCGCTGCCAAAGAATCTTGCCGCTGAAATCGAGCGCCGCAAAATCGCCCGTGCCGAAGAGCACCCACACCGACTTGCCGTCGGTGATGGGCGAGGGCGAGGCCATATTGTTGCGGCCTTTGCTCAGGTCGCCTTGCGCGATCTCTTGCTTCCAGCGCAGCGAGCCGTCCTTCTTGCTGAAGCAGAGCGCGAGCAGATTTTTGTTGGCATCGGGCGAGGTGACAAAGATCGAGTCGCCCCAGATCGCCGGCGTGGCGCCGCTGAAGCCGGGCAGTTCCGTCTGCCACTTTATTCCCGACTCGGCGCTCCAGGTGGTCGGAAGATTTTTCTCGGGCGACGTGCCGTTGAAGGCCGGGCCGCGCCATTGCGCCCAGTTATCGGCGTGTGCGGAAAGGGTGAGACTCAGAGTGGCGAGGAAGGCGAGGCGGGTCATGGGAGAGTGAAGTGTTGAGAGTTGAGTGTTGAGTGGCGGCCGCGTTGCCGCAAGAGTCCGCGCTCTGCGGGCGGGCGCGGGAGCCACTCAC
>JBBRXP010000066.1:0-27947 GCA_038238555.1 Chthoniobacterales bacterium
ATCGAAGCAGAAACGCCGAAATAATTATGACCTTTTATTTACTGAACACTACACTAGAAGAATAGTGAAAGCGGTCAGGAGCGAGAATTGGAAGCGATTCATGGCGGGAGGGTGACTGGCAAAGGCTAAACGACGGTCGCTCGGTTTACCACTCCCATCTTGCCCCTTTCCGGTATGCCTTGGATTAAGCGCGCGGGCCTACGGCGACACCGTCACCTTCACCACATCCGTCCAGTCGCCATTGGGGGTGCCTTTGTCCCAGTAGCGGGCGCGGTATTCGCGCACTTCGGGCTGCGTGAGGTTGAGCAGCGGGCGCTCGTCGAGGTAGGGGCTGTCGGTGTCGATCGCCAGAATTCAAAGACTCCACCAGGCCCGCGCCGGCTCTCGAGCACCACGCCCATGTGCCCGTATTTTATTGAAGTGGTTGCGCACGCACTGGCAGCCGGCGCTCGACGTTGCGCGCCCACTGCACTACGAAGATTTTCTCTCATGCACTTGCTTCCCTCACTCCGCACCGTCGCCGCATCCGCACTCTTCTTGACAGCGTTTGCGGGCTTCACCTTTGCCGCGGGCCTCGCGCCGCTGCGCTTCAACAATCCCGGGCTCGTCGTCGATCTTGCTGTCGGGCTCTGGGCTTATCCGGTGCCGATGGATGTGGATGGCGATGGCGATCTCGATCTCGTCGTGGTGTGCCCGGACAAGCCCTACAACGGCACTTATGTTTTCGAGAACACGAGCGGAGACACGGCGAAGAATAAGTTCCCGGTCTTCAAACCCGCGCGCCGCATCAGCGCTGGCGCACCGAATGTCACGGCTTCCTACCTCCACGGAAAAGCGCGCGTCTGCACGCCGGCGATGGAGTATCCCGACTTCACCCGCTCCGGCCTCGAGCGAGGCGTGAAGATCCAGGCGCCCGCAAACCCGCATCCCGGCAAGGTTCGCTTCAATCAATGGCGCTACATCGATTACGACGGCGACGGATGGCTCGACCTCACCGTCGGCGTCGAAGACTGGGCCGACTACGGCTGGGATCGCGCCTTCAATGAAAAGGGCGAGTGGACGCGCGGTCCGCTGCGCGGCTTCATCTACCTGCTGCGCAACACCGGCACGAACGACGCGCCGGCTTACGCAAAACCTGAGCGCATCGAGTTGGATGGCAAACCGCTCGAGACCTTCGGCTGCCCCTCGCAGTCCTTCGCGGATTTCGATGGCGACGGCGATCTCGATCTCCTCTGCGGCGAGTTCCTCGACGGCTTCACGTATTTCGAAAACATCGGCACTCGCACCGCCCCAAAGTATGCGCCGGGCCGCCGGCTGCCGCAGAGGATGGACCTCGAGATGATCATCGTGACGCCCATCGACTGGGATCGCGACGGCGACACCGACCTGATGGTGGCGCAGGAAGATGGCCGCGTCGCGTTGCTCGAAAACACGGGCCGCATGCGCGATGGCGTGCCGGAGTTTCTCGCGCCGCGCTTCTTTCAGCAGGAGGCCGACGAGGTAAAATTCGGAGCGCTCGCCACGCCTGTGGGCGTCGATTGGGATGGCGACGGGATCGAGGACATTGTCACGGGAAATTCCGCGGGCTACATCGGCTTCCTCAAAAATCTCGGGCCTGGCGCGGGCGGGATGCCGCAGTGGGACGCGCCGCGTTATCTCGAAGCCGATGGCGCACCGATCCGCATCATGGCTGGAGTGAACGGCAGCGCGCAGGGACCGGCGGAAGCGAAATGGGGCTACACCACTGTCAGCGTCGCGGATTGGGATGGCGACGGCCTTCCCGACATCGTGGTCAACAGCATCTGGGGCCGGGTGGTGTGGTATCGCAACATCGGCACGCGCACCGCGCCGCGACTCGCCGCCGCACAACCCATCGAAGTCGAGTGGCCCGGCCCCGCGCCGAAGCCCGCGTGGGTGTGGTGGACTCCGTGCGGAAACGAACTCGCCACGCAATGGCGCACCACGCCGCTGGTGTTCGATTGGAATGGCGACAGCCTCGCCGACCTCGCCGTGCTCGACCCCGAGGGCTACCTCGCGTTTTTCCAGCGACAGCGCGCGGATCGAGCGCTGAAGCTGCTTCCCGGGCGACGCATCTTTTTCGGAGACAACGCCAGCGAGTTTAATGCGAGTGGAAAAGCGCTCAACGGCAAGAGCGGCGCTCTGCGACTCAATACCGTCGAGGGCGGCGGCAGCGGCCGCCGCAAATTATGCGTGGTCGATTGGGACGGCGACGGCCTGCCTGACCTGCTCGTCAATGGCACCAACGCGAACTTTCTTCGCTGCACCTCGGTCAGCGCCGACGCCATCACTTTCCACGACATGGGCCCGCTCGACACGCGCCTTCTCGCCGGCCACGACACCAGCCCGACCGTCGTGGATTGGAACCAGGACGGCATCCCCGACCTGCTCATCGGCGCGGAAGACGGGCACTTCTACTTCATGAAGAACCCGCGCGCGAAGTGAGGAAAATCGCGACGAGCGTGCCGCGCAAGGAGGGGCGACACTCCTGTCGCCCGTGGCCTACCGCCTCGCTTGCGCTCGCCCTGGCGACAAGAGTGTCGCCTCTTCTTGTGCAATCACTTCCGCGCTTCAGGCGTCACGGATAGCTCGACACGCTTGCCGGCGCGTTCGACCACGAGCTGGACCGCCACACCGATTTTCACCGCGTCGAGCGCGTAGGTGTAGTCGTAGATGTTTGTGAGTTTTTGCCCGGCGAATTCCACGAGCACATCGCCGCCTTGCAGGCCGCCTTTCTCCGCGGGGCTGCCCGCGCGCACGCCGCTAAGTTTCACGCCTTTCACCTCGGTGGTGTAATCGGGGATCGTGCCGAGGTAGGCGCGCAAGGTCTCGCGCGAGCCGCCGCCTTCGTCCTTCCTCTCGACGCGCGCGAAGTCGGGCCGTTCCGGCGCTGTCGCGATCTCGAGGAGGATCTGTTGCGCAAACTTCGCGATGCGCTCTGCGCCGGCGTAGTCGAGCTTGTCGGCGGTGTCGGTGGGCCGGTGGTAATCCTCGTGCGCGCCGGTGAAGAAATTGAGCACCGGGATGTGCTTCGGGTAGAAATTTGTGACGTCGGTCGGGAGATAAGGATCGTCCTGGAGCACGAGTTGGAAGCCGGCGGCGACGTTGCGCTTTTCGAGCAGGCGCCGCCAGACCTTGCTGCTGCCCACTCCCTGCACGGTGAGTTTGTTTTCGTGGAGGCGGCCGACCATGTCGAAGTTCATGTAGGCCGCGATCTTCGCGAGCGGCACGGGCGGCTCCGCGCAAAATGCGGAGGAGCCGATGAGCCCGATCTCCTCTCCGCTCCACAGCGCGAAGACGATGTCGCGGCGAAATTTTTCCGCTGGCTGCTCGGCGAGCGACGCGGCGATTTCCATCACCACCGCGGTCCCGCTCGCGTTGTCATCCGCGCCGTGATGCACCTGTTTTTCCTCACCGGCGTGCGCGAGCGAACTGCCAGTCGCGCCCGTGCCGAGATGATCGTAGTGCGCGCCGACCACGATGTACTCATCGGTGCCGACCGGCGGGAGAACGGCCAGCACATTGCGATCCGGCTTGCGCACGTGCTCGAGACCGACGCGCAATTTCACTCGCACCCCCGGCAGCACAAAGCCGCCCTCGGCGTGCGGATTCTCCGTGTCGAGCGCTGACTGGAGAGCCCGGAGCGACTTGCCCGATGAAGTGAAGAGCGCATCGGCGAGCGCGCCGCCGATGGATGCCGCGAGCACACCGGAGCCCGCGAGCGTGCCGTCGCCGCCGAGCGGCACCAGTTCGCCCGCGCCCGGCGAGGTCGGGCCGGTGACGAAGAGCACGGCCTTTGCGCCGCGTTCGCGCGCCATCATCGCCTTGTAGCGCAGGCCGGCGTAGCGATTGAGTTGCGCGCGCCGCTGCGCATCCACGGCCTCGGGCACGTAACGCAGCGCGAGCACGATTTTGTCTTTCACGTCGAGACCGTCGTAGCTGTTGTAGCGCGTGCCCTTGCCGCCCTCGGGCACGCTCAGGCCGTAGCCGGCGAAGACCACTTCACCCTCGATCTCGCCGCTGTCGCTGAATGGAATTGGGCGGAAGTCTTGGTTGAGTTGAGAGTTGAGAGTTGAGAGTTGAGAGCCGCCGCTCGTGATCTCGCAGGAGTTCTCGCCGGGCACGAGTTTCACTCCTGCTTCAAATTGAAAGGGCTCGAAGTAATCCGCGCCCAGCGGCTCAATGCCTGCGCGGCGGAAGTACTCCGCGAGCCATTCGGCCGACGCGCGCGCGCCCTCCGAGCCGGTCATGCGGCCCTCCCGCGCATCGGAGGCGAGCCACTCGACTTCCTGTCGAAGGTCGGAGGCCGCGATCTCGGGTGAGGTGGCGGGGACGGCGGCGGGTGGGGCGCCCGCGCCACGCGCCGGAACACTCGCGAGCGCTGCGAGCGCCGCCTCGTGATCCCAGTCCGCGAGGAAGAGCTGCGATTTCCTGTCGGCCGTCCGGCCCGAGGTCCAGCACAGCCGTTTTCCATCCGGCGAAAAAACCGGCAGCCCATCGAAGCCGTCGGTGAAAGTCACGCGCACCGGCTCGCGCGCACCGTCCGCATCGACCAGGAAAAGCTCGAAGTTTTCAAACCCGAGTTTGTTTGACGTGAAGATCACGTACTTGCCGCTCGGGTGAAAATACGGCGCCCAAGACATCGACTTGAACTCCGTCAGCCGCCGCACGTCGGAACCGTCGAGTTTCATCGTGAAGACATCCGCATTCATCCCGCTCGCATCGAAGCGCCGCCACAAGATCCGCTGCCCATCCGGCGAGAAGAAAGGCCCGCCATCGTAGCCCGGCGCGGTGGTAAGCCGGCGCACCTGCGAGCCGTCCGCATTCATGAGGTAGATGTCGCCGAACGACGCCGGGTCTTTCTCCAGCCGCGCCTTTTCCTCCGCCGGCAACGCGTGATCGTAAGCCGCGCGAAGCGAGCAGAAGACGATCTGTTTTCCGTCCGGCGAAAAGGACGCCTCCGCGTCGTAGCCCGCCGCATCCGTCAGCCTGCGAAGGTCCGTCCCGTCTTGATTTGCGGAGAAGATGTCCATCGTCGCGTCGTAGTCCCAGGAGTAGCGCCGCTGCTTGCCGCTCGCGCGAAAGTCGAGTTCCGCGCGCTGCTTCTCCGCCGCCTGCGGATCGAGATGCGTGGAGGCAAAAAGCACGCGCGAAGTTCCCGGCTGGAAAAATCCGCACGTCGTCTTGCCCCCACCCGGCGACACGCGCGCCGTCTCGCCGCTCAGCAAATCGAGCACGTAGATTTGGTAGAAGGGATTGGCCTCGTCGCGCTCGCTTTGGAAGATGAGCCGCTGGCCGTCGGGATGAAAATATCCCTCGCCGCTGCGCCGGCCTTCGTAGATGAGCTGGCGGGTGTGGGTGAGGAAGCGAGCTTCGCTGGCCGCATCGTCCGCAAGTGCGGGTAAAGCGAGGAGCAGGGCGAAAAGGCGGAGGAGACGGGACACGTGGATTTTGAATGTGGGATGTTGGATTGTTTGTGGCGTCGTCGTTTCGTTTCGACGGCGGATCGGGCAAAGGCGCCGGCAGATCGAAAAAGGACCGGCGCCAGATCTCGACCCAAAAAAAGAGGCGCTTCGGAACGACTCAGCCGTCGGTTCCGAAGCGCCTGGAGATTGCCCCGCCTGTGCCGTCTTGACGGTGTTCCCGTTCCCCCATTAGGTCACGGGCGGATGACCTGGGACGGGCTTCGGTCTTCCAATGAAGGCATGACCTAAACGCGCCCACCCCGGTCTCCTGAGTCGATTGTGATTACCGGTTCGGGATTACCGCCGATTGGTCGCACACGAGCAGGGCAAATTCGGTGAGTGATCTGGCAAAGAACTCCGCTGGCTGCGACTGTGGCCACCGCGGCTCGGCGCGTCAATGGACAAGACGGGAAAATTTTTCAGCCCTTCGCGGTCTTCGTGCTCTTCCCATGAATCGCTGAGGCTCACAGGAATGTCGCGAAACGGAGATTCGGGGAGCGTGGAGAAAACATCCAACATTCAACGCAACATCGGAGTTCACACATTGCCCGCGCATCCCCCGAACATGACCATCCCCGCCTCTCTCCGCCCGTTGCTCCTGCCCGCGGCGTGGCTCGCCACAGCGGCGCTCACGTTTTGTCTCGGCCGCATCTCGCTTTTCATCGAGTCGCGGCCCACGCTGCCACTTCCTTCGGCGGCGGTCAGGGAAAAGAGCGGCGGCGACTTGGATCCTCCCGCTGTGGGCGTGGAGAGTTTCCTGGACTTGGCGAAAGTGCCCGACCACGGCGGCACGACGCTCGCCGAGATCACGCACGGCCAGCCGATCGCCGAGTGGCTCAAGCGGCTCCTGGCGCAGGAAGATGAAATCATGCGCATGACTGGATTTCTGCGGCTCCTCGAGTCGCTGA
This sequence comes from Chthoniobacterales bacterium, assembly GCA_038238555.1. GTDB lineage: Bacteria > Verrucomicrobiota > Verrucomicrobiia > Chthoniobacterales > Chthoniobacteraceae > JANNXQ01. The sequence continues at coordinate 6,392 of JBBRXP010000066.1, forward strand.
CCTCGGCAGAGGAAATCCAGGAAGCACTCGGCGCGGTGCTCAGCAGAGACGGCGGCAGTTCGCGGAGCCGGGAATTTCGGATGCTCCTGCAAAAGTGGGCGCAGCTCGATCCGGCGGACGCGATGAAATATGTGCAGGATCTCAAAGACAAAAATGCCCGCTATGATGGCAACCGCGCGGTGCTCCTGACCTGGATGCGCCAAAGCCCGCAGGAGGCCATCGCGTGGGCGGAAAAAAATGGCGCGAGCCCGGAGGAGAGAGAAGGCAACTGGCCGATGTCCACCATCGTCTCGCAACTTGCCAAAAACGATGTGGATTGGGCGCTGCGGCTCGCCGAAGCCCAAGGCGTGAGCCGCGCCCGCGGCCGCATGATCGAGTCGCTGGTCCCAGCGCTCCTGGCGCAGAAGGGCGACGCCGGCGCGCGCGAAATCGCGATGAACGAGACCGACCAGAGCTTGCACGACGCGATGATCGCACGGCTCGCGGGCCGGCTCGCCGCGAGCGATCCGCAGAGCACGGCGCAGTGGGTCACGAGCCTCCCGGCCGGCGATGCCCGCACGCGCGCACTCACCGAACTGGTGGGCGAATGGTCGCGCAGAGACCCCGTGGCCGCCGCGAGCTTCCTCGAAAAAATACCGCCGTCGCCCGAGACCGACGACTCGCGCGCGAGGCTCGCCTACAACGTCCTGCGCAAGGATCCCGAATCGGCGATCGCCTGGGCCGGCTCCATGACCGACCCGGAGAGCCGCACGGATACCGTCAACAAACTTCTCAGCTCCTGGCTCCGCCGCGACGGCGACGCTGCGAAACAATGGATCGCGAGCAGCCCGCTGCCCGAAGCTACGAAGGCTCAATTGCTGACCACGCGCCCGACCTCCGACGGCGGGCGCAGCGGGCGGTGAACAGGAAGGGCGCGAAAGGCGCGAAAGGGAGAGGAACCTATCCACACCCGCGCGCGGCCGCTGAGTTTCGGGGAGCGCGCGCGTCTCGCGCGCTGGTCGCGGCGTCCTCGCCGCGACGAGCTTTCTGAAGCGTGCGACATCGGCAAGATCTCGCGCCTCGAAGACGGTCGGCATGTTCTGCGGCGCGGAGCTCTTGCCGGATTGCACTCCCCAGAAAGTTCGTCGCAGCGGGACGCGCGCGCTCCCCTGACATTCGCGCCCTTCGTCGTCCCCTTCCGCTGCCGGGTTACTCGCGCAGGGTCACGGCGAGCGTCGCTTTGAGCCGGTCTTTGAGCTTCGCGTGGGCGGCGTTGACTTCGTCGGTGGTGAGCGTGCGCTCCGCGCTGCGGTAGGTGAGTGAGTAGGCGAGCGAGCGTTTGTCGGCCGGGATTTTCGCGCCGGCCGGATCGGTGAAGACATCGAATAATTCCACCCCGACGAGCAGCGGCTCCTGCGAGGAGGTGAGCGCTGCGACGATGCGATCGTGGGCGAGGCCCAGGGGGGCGAGTAGCGCAATGTCGCGGGTCACGGCGGGAAAACGCGGAAGCTCGCGAAACCGCCTGGATGCCGCATCCGCGGGCAGTGCCCCGAGATCGATCTCCGCGAAAACGACCGGTGCCGAGGCGTCAAGAGCCCGCGCCTCCGCGGGCCAGAGCTGGCCCGCTAAGCCCACCGGCGCGCCATCGACCTTCACGAGCAGCGAGAGCGCGAGCGCGGGGTTGGGCTCGGGCTCGAAAGTGGTGTCGCTGCCGAGCACCGCGGCCAGCACGCCTTTGAGATCCAACAGATCGGCCGCATTTCCCTCGCCGCAACGCCAGGACCGCTCGCGGTTCGCGCCGCACAGCACCACGGCGAGATGCGTGAATTCCTCCGGCTGCTCTTTGGAGAAGACCCGGCCGATCTCGAAAAGCCGCACGCACTTCGCGCCATGCCGGACATTTGCGCGCAGCGCGCCGAGCAAGCCGTGCAGCAGGTGCGGACGTAGCACGACCTGATCGTCGAGCATCGGATTCCTTACTCGCACGAGCGACTCGCGGCTCGTCTGCGTGAAGGCCAGGCCCGCCGGCTCCGCGGGGACGAGAGTGAGGCTGCGCGCTTCGTGCAAACCTTGCGCGACCAGGGCGCGACGCAATTCCATCGCGCGATCGTAACTGCGATCGGTGGCCGACGCCGCGGCGAAGCGCGCCTGCACGCGCGGCGGGATCGCCTCCATGCCGACGATGCGCGCCACTTCCTCGATGAGATCGATCTCGCGCGTGAGGTCGGGGCGAAAACTCGGCGGCTGCCAACCGGCCTCTGTCTTGGTGAGGCCGAAGCCGGTGAGGATGGAGTCGATGCGCGCCTCGGCCACCGCAACTCCGAGCACAGCGGCGACGCGTGAAGCACGAAGCGAGAGTGGCTTCGATTCTGGTCTCCTCGCGGAGGTCCATGCCCCTTGGATTTCCGCCGCCTCACCACCGGCGATCTCGAGAATCAATTCCGTGGCGCGCTGGCTGGCGAAGGGGATGAGCGCGGGATCGACGCCGCGCTCAAAGCGGTAGCTCGAATCGCTCGCCAGCCCGAGCTGGCGCGAAGTGCGGCGGATGCTTTGCGGCAGAAAGTATGCGGCCTCGATCCAAATCTCTTCGGTCGCCTCGTTCACCGCGCTTCCTTCGCCGCCCATGACTCCGGCGACCGCGAGCACGCGGCTGGCATCGGCGATGACCATTTGATCGGGCGCGAGCTTGTAGCTGCCGCCATCGAGCGCGAGAAGCTCCTCGCCTTCGCGCGCGAGGCGGACATTGAGCGCGCCGTCGAGCCTCGCCGCGTCGAAGGCGTGGAGCGGCTCGCCCATTTCGAGCATCACGTAGTTCATCACATCGACGACATTGTTGATCGACCGAAGCCCCACCTGCTCGAGTCTGCGGCTTAGCCACGCGGGACTCGACGCCACTTTCACGCCGGAGACTTTGCGCGCGGTGTACAATGGACAGTCGGGCGCGGTGACTTCGAGCGTCTGCGCGACCGGCGATTGCGCCGCGGATCGGGGTCCGGCGAGGCGCGCGGTCTTGCCGGTGAGCGCGCCGACTTCGCGGGCGAGGCCGTTCACGCTCAGCAAGTCCGCGCGATTCGGCGTGATCTCGAGATCGAGGATGTTGTCGGCGGGAAAAACATCCGCGATGGGCGCGCCGATTTGCGCGTCCGCCGGGAGAATGAGCAAGCCCTCGGCGTCGTCGGCGAGACGAAGTTCCTTTGCGCTGCAAAGCATCCCCTGGCTTTCGACACCGCGCAGTTTTCCGACCTTGATCTTGAAATCTCCCGGCAACACCGCGCCTGGCAGCGCGAGAGGCACCTTGTCGCCGACTTTGTAATTCTTTGCGCCGCACACGATCTGCCGCGGCGCGCCGCTTCCGTCGTCCACGTGGCAGACGCTGAGCCGGTCTGCATTTGGGTGTTGCACGCTCTCGCGAATCTGCGCGACGACGACATTCGGAATCGCGCAGCCCCGTGTCTCGACGCGCTCGACTTCCACTCCCGCCAGCGTCAGCAACTCGACGAGCTCGGGCACAGTCGGCGGAAGTTCCACGAGTTCGCGCAGCCAGTTGAGGGAGATTTTCATCGGAGCGGATGCAAGCAGTTCATCATTTCGAGCGCCCGGCGGGAAAGCGGATCTTCAGCGGCAGAAAAAGGTGCCGGGTGCCGCCGTTGCTGTCGGCGATCACGATGAGGCTGCGCGCGCCGTCGGCGAGCGGCGGGCCGAGCGTGAGGCCCTCGAAATTGAAGAAGCCGGTGGTCTCCTCGAAGAGCAGCGTCTTTTTTGCGGGCGCGAATTTCGCGCCCGCCAACGCAGCGATGCCCGACACGTCGGTGGCGCCGCGGAGATCGGCGGCGTAGAGCCGCAAGTGCAGACCGCCCGTCCCGAAGCCGCGTTCGAGCACGATGAGCGTGCCATTGGGCAGGAGCAGGAGATCGGAGACTCCGCTCCCACCGCCGAAGCGCATCGCGGCAGGCTCGGTGCGCCAGGCGAATTGCGCGATCGGATGGAAGTTGGCGTCGAGATTGAGCAAGCGCACGAAGGTCCCTGCCGTTGCATTGCTGATGGGCCCGTCGGGTTCGAGTGCTTCTTCATTTGCAGTCCAAAATTTTCGCACCGTGTCGTCCCACGTGATGGACTCCATCGAGAGGTTTTCGCGCGCCTTCAAAAAAATCGGCGGCAGCGGCATCGCCTTGGCCGCCGGGGCGCCGCGCCGGAAGCTGAGGATTCCCGGCGGCAATTCGGTGGCGATGTAGAACTGGCGCGTGGCGGCGACGTAGGTCACGCCTTCAAAATCCCAGTGCCCCGCCGCGACCGGAATGGGCGCGCCGAATTCGCCGCTCTGGATGACGCCGCTCGCCGGATCGATGCGGAGCGTGACGGGCAGCAGGACGTTGGTCTTATCCGAGACTGCAAAAAATTCCGCGCCGCCAGTCCAGGTGATGCCGCTGAGATCGGTGATCTCGCCCTCGAGAGTGAAGCCGGCCTGCCCGGCGACATGCTCGATGGAGAGGGGTGGGGAGGCGTGAGCAAATGCGGCCAGGAGGGGAAGCAGCGAAGAGAACTTCATCCGCGGAGTTGTGTAGGTGGAAAATGACGAATGACGAATGACGAATGAGAGTCGCGGCTTCGTCATTCGCCATTCGTTCGACAAGCGCCGCCCGCCATCCTACCGTCCGGGTCCGCGCCATGGCAGAAGTCACCATCACTTTCCTCGGCACCGGGACTTCAATGGGCGTGCCAGTGGTGGGATGCGACTGCGCGGTGTGCCGCTCGACCGATCCGCGCGATCGGCGCACGCGTTCGTCCCTTCATGTGCGGACGCCCGAGTCGGCGTGGGTCATCGACACGGGGCCGGACTTCCGTGCGCAGTGCCTGCGCGAAGGCGTGCGCTCGCTCGATGCCGTGGTCTTCACCCACGCGCACACGGATCACATCATGGGCTTCGATGACTTGCGGCCATTCTGCTTTGGCGCGCGCGACATGCCGATGTATGCGTCGGCGGAGACGATGAAGGATTTGCAGCGCGTTTTTCAATTTGCCTTCAACGGCGAGAACCGCCGCTGGCCGGGCTACGTGCGGCCGGCGCCGCATGTGGTCGATGGGCCCTTCTCCCTTGGCTCCACGGAGCTCACGCCGCTGCCGGTGCTGCACGGGCACACGCGGATGAATGGCTACCTCTTCACGCGCGGTGGCGTGCGGCTCGCGGCGTATCTCAGCGATTGCAAGACGATGCCAGACGATGTGGCGGAGAAGATCGCAGGCGTGCGCCATCTCATCATCGACGCGCTGCGGCATCGCCCGCATCCCACGCACATGAACGTGACCGAGGCGCTCGCTGTCGCAGCCCGGGTGAAACCCGAAGCCACCTGGCTCACGCACATGTGCCACGAGCTCGGCCACGCCGAGACCGAGGCCGCGCTGCCCGCCGATGTGCGGCTGGCTTACGATGGACTGAAGATCGAGTTATGAAATTGCTCTGTGCATGCGTCTTCCTCGCGCTGTCGTTGAATGTGCTCGCGGCCCGCGGGGCCAGAGCCAGTCAGGCTTCCGAGACGGAGGGCTTGAATTTTCGCAACCCGGAGGCGAACCGCAATCCAGACGCCGCGGCGACTCTCATCGTCTTCAATCAGAACGATCCTGACTCGCGCGACCTCGCCAACTTTTACGCGGAGAAGCGCGGCATCCCGCGCGATCACCTGCTCGGCTTGCGGTGCGCGATTAACGAAGAGATCTCACGCGAAGACTACGACCGCACGATCGCGGAACCGTTGCGGCGTTTCATGACCGCGAATTTTTTCTGGAAGTTGCGCGAATTGAACAGCCCGCTGGGCGCCGTCGAGTGGAACAAGATACGATTTATCGAGCTCATGCGCGGCGTGCCCTTGAAGATCGCACCCGCCGTGGCTTACGCCGGCGACAAACCCACGGGGCCGGAGGCGATCGCCACGCACAATGAAGCGGCCGTGGACTCGGAGCTTTCGATCGTCGGCCTGCGCACGCCCATCATTTCCGGCGCGCTCAACAATCCGTATTTCCGTTCCTACTCGCGCATCCGCGATTATCCGTCGGGCGAACTCATGCTGGTCTGCCGCATCGATGCACCGACTTACGGCATCGCGCGGCGGATGATTACCGACTCGCTCGAGGCTGAACAGGAAGGGCTCGCCGGCTTCACCTACATCGACGCGCGTGGGATCAACGATGGCGGCTACCTCGAGGGCGACCAATGGCTGCGCGCCGCCGCTGAAAACGCGCGCCGCCGCGGCAGCCCGGTGATCCTCGACGACGGGCCGGACCTCTTCCCCGCCGGCTACCCGATGCGCAACGCGGCCGTGTATCTGGGCTGGTACTCCGGCGACGTGAGCGGCGCGCTCGCCTCGCCGGGGTTCCGCTTTGTGCGCGGCGCGGTGGCCGTGCATATCCATTCCTTCAGCGCGGCGACGGTGCGCGATCCTTCGCAGCACTGGGTCGGGCCGCTGCTCTTTGCGGGCGCCGCGGCCACGCTCGGCAATGTGTATGAGCCTTACCTTTCGCTCACTCCGCATCTCGACATTCTTCACGAGCGGTTGCGCGCCGGGTTCACTTTCGCCGAGAGCGCTTACATGGCTCAGCGCTATCTCTCGTGGATGACGACTTTCGTGGGCGACCCGCTCTACCGGCCTTTCAAAGGCGCGGAGATGCTGGATGAAAAACCCGCGAAGGGCGAGTGGGCCGAGTATCGCGAGGGCGCGAAGCTCTGGTTCACAAAAAGCCGCGCGGTGGGCGAGGCGGCTCTTCGCGCCTCGGCAAAAAGATTGCGCAGCGGCGCGATCTACGAAGGGCTGGGCTTGCTCGAGATCACGGTCAACGATCGCGCCGCGGCGCTCACCGCGTTTCAGCAGGCGCGATCTGTTTATACAAATGCGGACGATGTGTGCCGGGTAGCGATCCACGAGGCCATCCAACTGCGCGGCGCAAACCGGGAAGCCGACGCGATCGCGCTCGCGCGAAAAATGATCGCGGCGTATCCGCGTTCGCCGGCGGTGAGTGTGCTGCAACTCTTCGAGCCGCCGAAGCCGAAGTAGCGAAGCGTAGCGGCGGCGTCCCCGCCGCGAGGCTGGCGGCGATGACGCCGCCGGCACTTCCTGCGGCGGAGGACGCCGCAGCTACGGTTGCGATGGGCGGGCTTCGGTTCTAAGAATTGCCGCCCTTCGATCTCACCGCTCCGTCTTTCCTGATGACTCGCACTTCCCGCCGCGCCCTCCTCGCCTCGCTGGCACTCGCGGCGAGTGTGCGCGCCGAGTCAAAGGACGAGCAAATTCAGATCGCCCAGCAAGTGCGCGACATCTTCGAGGCCAAGTGCATCGACTGCCACGGGCCCGAGTTGCCCCGGCCCAAGGGCAAGTTTGGATACGTGCTCGATCTCAAGCGGGTGGCCGAAAACCCCGACTACATCGTGCGCGGCGATCCGCAAAAGTCGGAACTCTACAAGATGGTCTTCACCGACGAGATGCCCGGCGAAGACGCCAACGTTCCGTCTTTGACCAGAGAGGAGAAGGAACTCGTGCGGCGCTGGGTGGAGATCGGCGCGCCGGGCGACCTGCCCGCGACGAGCGGCGCGCACGCCGCGGCAGTCGCGCCCGCGAGCCCGAGGCGCACAGACCCGCTGTGGTCGCACACGTTGCGTTGGGTGGGGAAGTCTCATCCTTTTTCCACGCATTTTCCCGTGGCGCTCATGATGGTCGCCGTGCTCGCCGAGGGTTTCGCGTGGTGGACGCGGCGCGAAGGCTGGCTGCTCACGGTGCGTTTCCTGGTGGGCATCGCGGCGCTGAGTGCCACGGGCTCCGCGACACTCGGCTGGTTGAATGCATACTTTAGCAGCTACAACAAAACGGTGGGCACGTTGCTCTGGTGGCACCGCTGGATGGGCACGAGCTCGGCGGTGTGGGCGCTGGTATGCGCGGCGCTCGTCTTTGCCGGCCCATGCGGCGAGGGATCCAAAGAGCGACAGCGTTTCCGCGGTGCGCTGCTGCTCGGCGCGGCGCTGGTGGCGATCACGGGCTTCCTGGGGAGCGCGCTCATTTATGGACTCGATCATTACGCGTGGTAGCCGATGAGAGCTGCCTTTCACAGCAAACCCGGCGACCCGCTCGCGGAGCTCGCGCAGCGCGTGGAATTCGCGCCTCAAAATTATTTCACGCGAGTGCGGACTGAGGAAATCTTCGAGCGGAACGCGCCGCTCGAACTCGACTTCGGTTGCGGTGAAGGCGCGTTTCTCGAAGCCATCGCGCGGCAGCATCCGGAGCGCAATTTCCTCGGCATCGAGCGGCTGCTTGCGCGCGTGCGCAAGGTCTGCCGTCACATCGCGCAACTCACACTCGCGAATGCGCGGGTGCTGCGGATCGAGAGCGCATTTGCTGTGAAAAATCTGCTGCCACTGGAGTCCGTGGCAGTCGCGCACGTGGCCTTTCCCGATCCATGGCCGAAGCGCTACCACCAGCGGCGGCGGCTCGTGCAGGATGACTTTCTGCACACGCTGCATCCCGTGCTTGCACCCGGTGGCGAGTTGCGCGTGAAGACGGATGACGAGCCTTACTTCCGCTGGATGGAGAGCGCCTTTGCGCGCGTGCCGGGTTACGAGCGCATCGAGTGGCCCGACGAGCCGGAGTACCCGCTCACCAATTTCGAGCAGCGCTTTATGGCGCAAGGTTTGCCGATTTATCGCGCGCGACTGCGGAAAGTCTGACCGCTCGCGAAAGCGCGCAGTTCCAGCATCCCGTCGCGCATCTCCGCGTGCACGGCGCCGCACTGGTCCTGACGGAACACGGCGATGCCGCGCGCGGCCGTATCGCGCTCCCACCCGTCGAGGCGTTCCGGCGGCTGGCCGAAGCCGAGGGCCGAGCACACGACAGCTTGCGGCTGCACACGCGCGAGAAATTCCGCGGTGCCCGAAACGTCCTTTGCGTGCTGGCCTTTCACCACGAGATCGGCGCGCAAGTCGGGCTCGCTTTCGAGCAGCCACTGCTCGGTCGCAAAGCCGCTGTCGGCCATGAAGAGCACGCGCGTGCCGCCGCTCTCAAGAGCCAGCACAAAGGCTTTGTCATCGGCCTGCGCGCGCATCAGCCCGAGCGGCGGGAAGAGCACTCGCAGCGTCGCGCCGCCGGCGAGCTGCACGAGATCGCCGCGCCAGTGGATGCTCTTTCCGATTCCGCGCGCAGCGAGTTGCGCGTGAATGCCGCGCCGTGTCGCGGAGCGATCCCGCAGCGGCGAATCGACGATGCGCCGCGGCGCGAAATCGTGCAGCGCCGGGAGCGCGCCGCCGATGTGCTGCGCGTCGCCGTGCGTGAGCAGGAGCCCATCGAGCCGATTGACGCCGCGTGTGCGGAGGTAAGACAGGACGATGCGTCCGTAAGAGGCGGCGCTCCCGCAATCCAGCAGCCAGTCGCGGCCTTCCGCGCGGAGATGGATCGCGGCGCCGTCGCCCACATCGAGCGCGGTGAACTCGCACAGCGCGCGCGGTCCGAGGCTCGGCACCTCCACGTAAAAAAAGCCGCCCGGCATCGCGGCGAAAAAATTCACGACCCGCAGCAGCGCTTTTGCGGCAAGCCAGTTTGCGTTGTTAAACAAGACCGCGCCTTCGCTCCAAAATCCTGCGCAGAGCACCGCGCCGATGCCGAGGGCGAGCACGACGAAGGCGATCGGCACCGCAAACAAATTGGCCAGAAGCGCCGACGGAGAAAAGAGATGGAAGTAGCCGGCGGTGAAAACCAGCGAGCCGATCCACGCCGAAAGAGTGACGCCCAGCGCGCCGCACAATCGGCTCCAGCACCAGACGCCGCCGCGCACCGGCCAACCCCACAGAACGCGCGGAACAAAAGGATCGGGCCGCGCCACGCGCTCGAGCCGGCGCTGGATGCGCGCCGCGAGCCACACGATGACAAAGACGAGCGTGAATGAAAACTGGAAGCCCGGCACGAAGAGCTGATTGGTATCCCACGCAAGGATCGCGACCGCGGCGGCGGCGAGGCTGTTGCAAGCCACCGCGCGGCGATCGAACAAATGGCCCGCGAGGAAGAGCGACCCCATGATCGCCGCGCGGATACAACTCGCGCTCAACCCGGTAACGAGCGCGTAGCCACCGAGCAGCGGCACGATCGCGAGCACCGCCGCGCCGCGCCGCACGCCGAGCGGCTTGAGCAGAAAGATGCCGATGGCCGCGAGCATCGCGACATTGAGCCCGCTCACCGCAAAGAGGTGGAGCGTGCCCGTGCGTTGGAAGAGTTGGCGTACATCGTCGGGCGTCTCGCCGCGCATGCCGAGCACCATGCTTTCCACGAGCTGGGCCAGCTCCGGAGCGTCGCTCAAATCCAGCTCGAGCTGCCGCTGAATCCAGTACCGTGCTCGATTGGCAAAGGCTTGCGCGGCGTTGCCGTGGCCGTGCGACTCGATGCAGCAGTCAGCCGCATAGGCCGCGCGAATCTCCGAGTACACACCCTGCCGCTGTTGGTAGCGCGTGAAGTCGAACTGGCCGGGATTGCGCGTCGGTTCGAGATTGCTCGCGCTGCCGGTGAGCGCGACGCGGTCGCCGTACTCCGGCACCGCGCCAGCCCATCGTACGTTCACCAAAATATCGGCCGGCCCCGCACCGCCATCCCACTCGATGGACTCGAGTTTCAGCCGAAAGTGACACGTGATCGCGCGCGACCACGCCGCCGGCTTCTCCGGCTCCGACCACACGATGCCGCCGGCCCTCACCACGCGCGGCCCGGCGTTCAGTGCGCCCGCCAATTCACGCGCCGCGCTTCCATGAAATCGCAGTGTATGCAACGCGAAGAACGCACACGTGGTGAAGAGCCAGCACACGACCGTGCGTGGCTTCAGCGTCAACGCGAGTGCGAGCACCGCAAGCACGCCGAGTGGCCACAGCGGATCGATCTCCCACCGATCCGCCGCGCCGATCCCGGCCACCGCGCTGAGCGCAACACCGATGAACGGCTGCCGCGGTCGCACCTCCGGAAGGCGCATGGGGCCTAGGTTCCCGTCTTGCGCCGCCGCACTTCACGCTGCGTCTTGCTGCGCCGCTTGTCGGTGAGCCGCGTCTTCCGTTTGCGGAGCTGGCGCGCGAGCTTGTCGGTCACCAGATCGAGCGCCGCGATCAATCCCTCGGCGCTTTGCTCCGCGTGAATGTCGGGCCCGGCGATGGCGAGGTGCACCTTTACCGTGAAGCGGTCGCCCGGCTTCGCCGCTTCGTCATGAATGAGCACGATGTGCGCAGCGACCAGATCGGGCGCGTATTCTTCGAGGTGCAAAATTTTCTCCGCTGCATGCTGATGAATCGCGGCGGTGAGCCGCACGTTGCGGGGACTTAAGTGGAGCTGCATGGCGCGATCATTGGCGGCGCGAGCCGTCGTGGCAATCTCGCTACGCGCGCCGTCCTCGCTTTGAACGAAACAACGGGAAGCGAGTCGGACTTCGCTCACCCAACCATGTCACTCTTCGCAATCCTTCTCTTCGTCGGCACCCTCGGGCTCTCGCTGTGGGCCTCTTGGCGCGTCAAGAGCGTTTACCATCGTTACAGCCAGGTTGCCGCAGCCTCGGGCGCCACCGGCGCGGAAGTCGCCGCCGCCATCCTCGATCGCGCGGGCATTCACGACGTGGAGATCGTGCCGCTCGAGGCCATGCTCGGCGATCACTACGATCCGGTGCACAAGCGGCTCGTGCTCTCGCAGGAAAATTTCGCGGGCCGTTCGCTCGCCGCCCTCGGAGTGGCCGCGCACGAATGCGGCCACGCCATCCAGCATCAGATCGCCTACGCGCCGCTGCACTGGCGCATGGCCGCGGTGGGCGCCACCAATTTCGCGAGCCAGGTCGTGATGATCCTGCCGTGGATCGGCTTCTTCGGCGGCTTCTGGCACTCGCACACGGCGCTGTGGATCATGGCTCTGAGCTGGGGCGTCATCATGCTTTTCAATTTGGTCACGCTGCCCGTGGAGTTCGATGCCTCGCGGCGCGCAAAAGAAATCCTCTCCGGCATGGGCTACATCGGCACCGAGTCGGAGATGGCCGGTGTGCGCAAAACTCTCGACGCCGCAGGCTGGACGTATGTGGCCGCGTTCGTCACTTCGCTCGGCTACTTCCTCTACTACCTTCTGCCGCTGCTCCTCGGGGGAAGGCGCGACGATTAGCGCCGCGTCGTAGCTGCGACGTCTCCGTCGCAGGAAGTGCCGGCGGCGCCATCGCCGCCAGTGCCGTTGCGGAGCAAGTGCGGATCGGCGATAGATGCGCCCTTTGCATCCCGCTTCCACCCATGTCCCGATTTCCCACTCTCTTTTTCTGCGTTGCGCTGCTCGCCCTCGCTCCGCTCGGTCGCACCGCGGATGTCGCGCTCGATCCCGTGCTGGCGCTCGATGGGCTCTGGCAGATGAAGCAGGAGGATTTCCAAAAAGCGACCGCGGCGCAGAAGCTCCCATTTCGCTGGAACTCCACGGCTCGCGATTCCGCCCGCGCGGCGAAGTCGGGCATGACGCTTCTCGGCCTGCCGTTGGTCGAGATGATCGTGCGCTTCGATGCGGAAAAGGTCGCGCAGATCACGGCGGTGATTTATGCGCGCGGCGATGCGGGCGAAATCTCGCGGGCGGATTACGAGGCGCTGCTGCGCAAAGCCATCGACGCCCTCGATGCGCACACAAAAACGAAGTGGTCGCCGCGCGGCAAAGACGCCACCAACGCGGTGAAAGCCGACGGCGTCTTCTGGAAAGCGGAGAAGGCGCATTACCTCCTCGAATACAGTTTTACCAAAGAAGTGAAATCGCGCGACGTGGCCTTCCGCGCGGAATTCATCCGACTCGAAATCTCCCCGCCACAAAAGAAGCTCGGCCTGCTCGCCGCGGCCGCGCCTTCGCAGCGCGCGAAATTTGCCGGTCCCAAACATGTAAAGCGCGACGCGGCGAGCGGCGACGTGTGGCTCGGCGATGTGCCGATGGTCGATCAAGGCCAGAAGGGCTACTGCGTGGTGGCCAGCGCCGAGCGGGTGATGCGCTACTTCGGCAACGAAGTGGATCAGAACGAACTCGCGCAAATCGCCAACACCGACACCGCCGGCGGAACGAGTCCTGAAGCCATGGCGCAGGCGATGAAGAAACTCTCCGCGCGCCTAAAAGTGCGCGTGCACGAAGTCGAGAAGACCGACGTGCGCGAGCTGCTGAAGCTGCAGACCGACTACAATCGCGCCGCCAAGAAAGCCAGCGCGCCCTTGATCCCCGACATGGGCGACATCATCGACGTGGGCCTGATGTATCACACCATGAAGGCCGACGTGCTGCGCGACGTACGCACGCACAACAAATCCGAGCTCGGCCGTTTCCAGCGCGCGGTGCAGGCCGAGATCGACAAAGGCGTGCCGCTGCTCTGGAGCGTGCAGCTCGGCATGTTTGCCGAGCGCGGCGTGCCGCAGAGCGGCGGCGGCCACATGCGGCTCATCATCGGCTACAACTCGAAGTCGCAGGAAATTCTTTACTCCGATTCCTGGGGCGCGGGCCACGAGCTCAAGCGCATGAACGCGGACAACGCGTGGACGATCACCACCGGGCTGCTGACCATCGAACCGCTGTGAGCTGAAAATCCGAATTTCGAATTTCGAAATCCGAAACAAACGCAGCCAATTATTTTGAAATCAAAAAATAGCCGGCGCACTTACAGATAATCTTTCCTGATTTCAATTTTTTCGGATTTGTTTCGGATTTCGAAATTCGGATTTCGGCTTTAACCAAGATCATGAGCGAACAAACTCTCTGGAGCGGCACCTCCTCGCAGTGGAAAAACTTCGGACCCTTCCTTGCTTGCCTGCTCCTCGTCCCGATCCCGTGGGCCATCTACCGCTGGCTCGTGGTGAAGACGACCACTTACACGCTCACCACGGAGCGGCTGCTTACCGCGCGCGGCGTGCTCAACAGGACGACCGATTCGCTCGAGCTCTACCGTGTGCGCGACTTCGAAGTCTCCGAGCCTTTCCTCCAACGGATGCTCGGCCTCAAGACCGTGGCCCTCGTCACGGGCGACAGCACGTCGCCGCGCATCCTCATCGACTACATCCCCGCGAGCCTCGCCTTGCAGGATAAGATTCGGGCGCAGGTCGAGGAGTGCCGCATGCGCAAGCGCGTGCGCACGGTGGATGTCGAGGACGGCGCGGACTCGTCGGGCGATGGAGGAGCGCTGAGTTGAAAAAAGTTTTCGACAAAGACGAGGCCGGCGCAGGCGCCACGCCGGCGCGCGCGGAAGTGAAAGCGGAGGACACGTGGGATCTCACGCTGCTCTACCCGACGCCTGCCGAGTGGCAGGCCGGGTTTGAAAAACTTCAGCGCGAATACTCCGCCGTCGTGCAGTGGAAAGGTCGCGTTGCTCAATGCCTCAGCGCAGTGCTGGAGTTTGAAAAAGATCTCGGCCTGCGCATCGAGCGGCTGGCCCATTACGCGGGCTTGAAAACTTCCGAGGATAGCTCCGACGCCGCCAGCCTCGCGCGCGAAGGCCAGCTCGAAAACCTCCTCACTCGCGTGGGCGAAGCGCTCTCGTTCGTCGAGCCCGAAATCATGGCCATCGACGATGCAGCCTTCGAGGCGCTGCTCGCCGATCCCGCGCTGGCCGAGTGGATCGTCCCGCTGCGCAAGCGCCGTCGGCTGCGGCCGCACACCTTGAGCGCCGGCGAAGAGCGGCTGCTGGCCCTCGGGCAGAGCGCGCTCTCCGCGCATCAAGAAACCTTCTCGCAGCTCACCAATGTCGATATGAAGTTCGGCGTGCTCGCGGATGAAAAAGGTGTCGAGCGTGAGCTCACGCAGTCGAGCTACTCGTCCTTCATGGTGAAGCGCGACCCGGAGTTGCGGCGGCGCGCGTGGCATCAGTTTTACGCGGAGTTTGACGATCACAAATTCACCGTGGCCTCCACGCTCGCGAGCTCGATCAAGGCCGATGTCTTCCGCGCCCGCGCCCGCGGCTATGCCTCCGCGCGCTACAGTGCGCTCTTCCGCGACGACGTGCCGCCGGCGGTCTATGACAATCTCATCTCCTCCGTGCGCGCCAATCTCGCGCCACTCTTTCGCTACCTTGAATTGCGCCGCCGCACTCTCGGCCTCAAGGAACTCCACGCCTACGACACTTCAGTCCCGCTGGTCGCAAACGTGGAGACCGACATCCCGTGGGACCAGGCGTGCGACCACGTGCTCGCCGCTCTCTCACCGCTCAGCGACGAATACGTGCGCACGCTTGCCGCGGGCCTGCGCGGGCGCTGGTGCGACCGCTACGAAAACAAAGGCAAACGCAGCGGCGCATTCAGCTCGTCGAGCTACGGCAATCCGCCCTTCATCCTGATGAACTACAAGCGCGATGTC
The DNA here is from genome assembly GCA_038238555.1 of Chthoniobacterales bacterium. GTDB lineage: Bacteria > Verrucomicrobiota > Verrucomicrobiia > Chthoniobacterales > Chthoniobacteraceae > JANNXQ01. The sequence continues at coordinate 21,709 of JBBRXP010000066.1, forward strand.
TTCGCCGACGTTTATACTCTCGCGCACGAGGCCGGCCACTCCATGCATACCTGGCACGCGCAGCGCGCGCAGCCTTTTCAGACTTACGATTACCCGATCTTCCTCGCCGAAGTCGCGAGCACTTTTAATGAAGAACTGCTCACGCATCATCTCCTCGAGCAGACGCGCGACTCGAAGATGCGCGCCTATCTCATCGCCCGCCAGATCGACGACATCCGCGGCACGCTCATCCGCCAGACCATGTTTGCGGAGTTTGAAAAAATCACGCACGCGATGGAGGAAGCCGGCGAGCCGCTCACGCTGGAAAGCTTGCGCCGGGCGTATCGCGCGCTGGTCGAGATTTATTTCGGGCCGGAATTTTCCATCGACCCCGAGCTCGATCTCGAGTGCCTGCGCATCCCGCATTTTTACAGCGCGTTCTACGTGTACAAGTACGCCACCGGCCTGAGCGCCGCTGTGAGCCTCGCGCAACAGGTCATCGAAACCGGCGACGCCACGCGCTACCTCGGATTCCTGAAAAGCGGCGGCTCTCGATTTCCAATCCCCACTCTGCGCGAAGCCGGCGTCGATATGTCGAGCCCCGAGCCAGTGGAAGCGGTGCTGCGGCTCTTTGCGCGGCGCGTCGAAGAACTCGAGCATCTGCTGAAGTAGTCATCAGTCCTTCGCGCGCTCCGTGGCACGAACTCTGATTACCCACCGCTGAAATCCCCGATGCCGTCCGCATGATCGAAGCCCACGAAAGGACCCTCCTCGCCGCGCAGGGTTACAGCGAACTGGGCATGCCCGAGGAGGCCATCGCGGAGATCGACTCACTGCCCGCCGACGCGCGACAGCACCCCGCCGCCATCGAGCTGCGGCTCCTGGCCCTCGTGCAAGCCCAGCGTTGGACGGCGGCGCTCACCGCGAGCCGCGAGCTGTGCCGCATCGTGCCCGACAAGAGCGCCGGCTACATTCACGCCGCCTTTTGCCTGCATGAACTCGGCAAGACCGAGGACGCCCGCGAGATGCTGCTCAGCGGCCCCGAAGCACTCCACGCGGAGCCGACTTATCATTACAACCTCGCCTGCTACGAGTGCCACCTCGGCAATCTCGACCTCGCCCGGCTGCACCTCGAGAAGAGCTTCAATCTCGACCGGAAATTCCGAGACTTCGCAAAAGTCGATCCCGATCTCGAAGCGCTGCGCAAGCGGGAGTGACGGGGGCACCGCCGACGGGATGACGTTGTCATTCACGTTGTCACTATGGCCTCTCTCCGCCGCAAACCCAATTCAAAATATTGGATCGCCTGCTTCACCTCGGCCAACGCTCAGCGTGCCCAACGGAGCACCAAGACCACCAATCGAAAACTCGCGCAAAAGCTCGCCGATGACTATGAGAGCCCCGCGCGGGCGCGCATGACCGAGGCGCAGGTGCGGCGCGTCCTCACTGACCTCCATCGAATGCATTCGGGAACGGATCTCGCCTCCACCACCGTCCGTTCTTACTTCGATCAATGGGTCAAAGCCTGGACAGGGGCAGTTTCAGAAGCGACGAGAGTGGCCTACGAGGGTTCGCGAATTTTGCGATTTCCTTTCGGATCGGGCCGATCTCCAGATGCTTTACGTGACCAAGTCCGAGGTTGCCGCCTTCCGCGATTTCGTCGCGACCAGATGTTCTCCGGCAACGGTTAATAACCGGCTGAAAATCTTCAGGGTGGCCTTTCAGCAGGCTTGGTGCGATGGCGTCATCGAAGACAATCCCGCGGCCAAAGTTCCCCTGCTGAAGGCGGCTCCCGGCGATACTACCCGCCGGGCATTTACCCTGAAGGAATTGAAGACCCTTCTCGCGGCTGCGGACGGCGAATGGAGGGGGCCATTCTCTTCGGAGTTTACACTGGCCAGCGCCTTGGCGACATCGCACGGTTGCGTTGGGAGAATATTGATTTGGAAACCGATACTCTCGCCTTCACGACTCGGAAGACGCATCGCCGTCAGATTCTCCCGATCGCCCCGCCGCTGCGAAAATGGCTCGGCACCCATCGCCACCCAAAGGCTCCATCGAACGGCAGCCTCTTCCCGGCCCTCCTTGCCAAGGTTGGAAAAGCCGGTCGCGTTGGTCCCCTTTCGAACCAGTTTTACGGCCTGATGGCTTCGGTCGGCCTGGTCGCTCCGCGCTCGCATCAGAGGAAGGCCGATGGTCTTGGGCGCGATGGGCGACGCGACCGAAACAATCTTTCCTTTCACAGTCTTCGGCATACGGCGACGAGCCTGATGAAGAACGCCGGCGTCAGCCCTGCGATCGTGCAGGAATTCGTTTTGGCCACGATTCCAAAGCGGTCAGTAAGCACTACACCACATCGAGCTTTCCTCCTTGCGGAAAGCTGCCGATTCCCTACCGCATTTAACCTAATGAGCGCTGTGAGTCAGCTTTTCGAGAGAAGGGGTTAAATTACGCGGAACCCTGCTGCAGCAACTTAGACGGAATCATCCGTCGTGCGCTCTGCTGGGAATTTGTGATCGGGTGATTCGGGTGAAAATTCCGCAGGCATCGGTATATCGCCGACTGTGGAGGGGCGTTTGCTGAGACCCCAAAAACGCTCGGAGACCATCTCCGCTCCAAGTGGCTTATATTCTGGGCGTAGCATACCAGACGGTCGAACGATGGGAGCACAATAGAACCCCGATTGGCGCCAAGAGCGCACATTATCGCCTTTCTCGGTGACGATCCTGGTATTTCGCACCTGCACTCCAGCAGATGACGGTCGTGCTGGGAATTTGTAGCCGAATTTTCTCTGTATGGCACTCCGACTGAGCGCCGCGCGCTTCACACCGGCCTCATCCCCACCGGCGAACTCCGCCCGTCGCCGACAGCCCGCTCGATTTAACCAAAGCTCGGGCAAGGCGGCGACGGGTCCGCTGACGAGGTTCAGCTTCTTCACCACGGGGCAGTGCGTCGCCCGCGATCGTCTTTGATTCGACCACAGCCCACGGTCCCGCATCGCCCCCGATAAAGATAAAGAGTCGTGGATTCATCGTCGTGTTTTTCGGATCGGGTTGAGACGTTGGGTCGGCACTCCGCACCGCGGCTGGTCACCGTAAAGCCGCCGACGAAGGTCGCGCACTGGAAATGGCGTCGAGTCATGGCGGGAGCATGTCGAGGCGGGATGCGGTTGGCGAGCGTGTTCGTGTGGTCGCGGCCCCGGCGGCCACGGCGACAAGGAGCGGACTTTCCTCGGGGTCGCAACAGCGATGCGCTTGAGCTACGGGACGCCGATGATTTTCCCCAGCAACGTGTGGTCGCTGAAAGAACTGCCGACTCCGTGGCCGAAGCGGACGACGACTAGGCCGAGCGATGGGATCACGTAGAGCGTTGTTTGCCCGTGCCGGCGGCCATGAACATGTCGGTCGGGACGTTGGTGGCGATCTGCGTGCCGTCGCCGCGGGCCATCCACGGGGATTTGATCCACGCCGGGGTTGTAAGTCGTGCCAGTGGGTAAGTTCAGCCACCAGGTAAAGCCGTAACCTTTGAAGGCTAAATTGTCGTAAGTAACAGCCAAGTTCATGGTCGTTGGACTTAGTAAGGTCTGGCCGTCGAGCACGCCACGGCGCAGCCAGAGCTTGCCGTAGTTCGCCCAAGCGCGGGCATCGAAGTAAGCGCCTCCCGCTATCTGCGGTTTGCCCCTCACGTCGCGCGTCCACAAGGCCAGGTGCGCGGAGTTAAAGCCGAGGTGGGAAAGCAGGCGGTCGTAAAGAAATTGCACGGGGTCGAGACCACCGGTCTTGCGCTCGAACAGCGCGGCGAGCACCTGGAAGTTACTCGGGGCGTAGATGCAGGCTATTCGGCACGCCCTGCCATTCGGTGATGGTATGCGAAACATTCTCGTCCAGCGTCCAAATGCCCATCGCCTCGCCCATCGCGAAGAGCGCCACATCAAAGCTCTTGGTGCCGGAGGCGAGTAAGTGCGCGCTGCTGGCCGTCGTCGTGCCGGTGTAGAGCTCATAGACGACCGCGCCATCTTTCATAACCAGCAAGGCGTCGCCCTGCACGCTGCCGGAGTAAGTTGCCGCGTCGGCGAAGCGCGTCTGCTCCGCGCTGCTCACGGTGACGACGTGGACGGGCACTTCAAAAAGAACGCTGGCGTCGCTTTGCGATACGACGCGGACGTGATAGTGCCGGCCTGCGTTGGAGCGGTATAGACGCCGCCTGCGGTGACGCTGCCGCCGCCCGGCTCGACGACCCTCCATGCGACGGCGGTGCTGCCCCCACGCCATTGAGAATGGCGAAGAAAGGCTGCGTGTGTCCCGCGAGCAGGTCGGCACTCGCTGGCACCACTTGCAACTTCGGCGGTGTTTGGGCGCGAAAGAACATACGCGGCGTTCCGGGCTTAATGGATGCACTGAACGGAAACCGATTCGCGAGTTGCACCTGGTAGTTGCCGACGTTTTGCCACGAGATGAGATCGCTGCTGCTCTGCACGGAAAACAATGTGTCATTCGCAGCGAGCACGGCGCAGGAAAAAATGCCGTTGGTGAAAGACGAAGCGGTGGTGGTGATGACGGGCAGACCGGTGCCGTCGCTGTCCAGCCGAGCGACGTAGAAATCAATGCTGCTGCCGTGGCCGGTGCCGACGCTGTTGGTGCCGTAGGTGGCGGAGCCGGTGTAAGAGCCGACGACGCTGACGCGGCCTTGCGGATCGACGCCGAGGGCAAAATTCGAGTCACTGCCCGAACTGCCGCCAATGGTGGCCCAGAGCAGCGCGCCGGTCGCGTCCCACTTCGCCACAAATTGGTCCGTGAGGCCCGCGCTGGCGAGCGTCACGCCACCTGGGAAACTCAGTTCGCCGCCCGCGCTGCCGGCGCAGTAGATGTTACCCTTGGCGTCGGATTGAATCTCGCATCCTTGATCCGCCAAAGGACTGCCAAAGGACCGCGCCCATTGCACGGCACCGTTGGCGTCCATCTTGATGAGAAACAAATCCTTGGTCGTGCCCGCCGCCGTCAGCGTGAAGGGGGCGAATGTCACGGTGCCGGAGAATTCGCCGCTGACATAAACACCACCGCCCGGCCCGGGAGCGATGCCGCGCCCCGCATCGTCGCCTGTGCCGCCAAACTGCCGCGACCAAAGAATAGCGGCGCTCGAATCACACTTCGCCACAAAGATGTCAGCCAGTCCCGCGGAAGTGTAAGTGCTGGCGCCGAGAGTTAGATGACTATCGAATTGTCCGCAGACGAGCACATTGCTCGAGGAGTCCACGGCAATGCCGCGTCCTTCCTCGTGCCCGTCGCCATTCAATCCGAGGCCCCACTGGAAGACGCCCGCCGCGCTGAACTTCGCCACGAACACATCCTGATCGCCGCCGACTTTGGCGATGGTCGTGGCGTTTGGAAGTGTAAGCGACGTGCCGCCATTTTGCGCGAAGGGGCCGATGACGAGGATCTCGTCGTTCGGCCCGGGGGCGACTTCGTTGCCGGCGGCATTGCCGCTGCCGTTGAAGCCAGCGGCCCATTCGGTTTGGCCGAGCGTGTTCACCTTCACCAGCAGCACTCCGCGCCCGCCGCCGGAGGGCAGCGCCAGCGTCACCGTCTGGCCCGCCGCGTTGAGGCCGCAGTTCAGCGAGGCGGTGCCATACGTGCCGGTGAGGATCGCCGCCCCGGTCGAGTCGGTGTCAATGTCCACGCCGGACTCGGCACCGCTCCCGCCAATGACGCGCACCCACGCGGGCATGCCGTCGGGCATGTATTTTGGTGAGTAGGCATCACCGCCGCCATTTACTGAATCGTAGAGCGCGCCGCCGAGCAGACATTGCGTGCCGTAGAAGTCCCCCGTGATGAACGTGGCGCCCACCGCATCGCACGCCGCGCCGCGGCAATAATCCGTGGCGGTCGCGCCGCCGCCGGTGCGCGCCCAGAGCAAGGGCGGCGGGTTGTTCTCCGCACGATGGGAGAGGAATTGTTCGGGTGACGGATTAGTTCCCGCTCATGGAAGCCGGATCGGGCGTGGGCGCGGCGGTGCGACGCTCGCGGAGTTTTTTTAGCCGCTCGCGTAAATCCTCGCGCTGCGGCGCGGTGCTGGGTGAAGCGGAGGATGTGGTTTTCGCGGAATCCGCGCCGGTCTCTCCTCGCAGCAGGCGGCTGAGGAATTCAAGGTCCGAGAAACCCTGACTGAGCGAGCCCTGCCGCGCGATGACGAGCTTGAGCGAGGGGATGACATACAACCACTGCTTGCCCGCGCCGCAGGCCGCAGCCAGGTCGCCGGGCAGC
>JBBRXP010000067.1:0-27942 GCA_038238555.1 Chthoniobacterales bacterium
CGCGCACTCTCTCGCGCAGAGCGATGTCTTTCTCACGCTCGACGGGCAGCGCTCGCTGCGGCTCGGCGGCGGCGATCGCGTGCGGCTCATGAAGGCGCCGCGCGGGCTGCCGCTGGCGATGCTCGGTGGGATGTCTTTCTTTGAAGTGCTCCGGCAAAAGCTGAAGTGGAGCGGCACGGCGGTATGATCCGGTTTACTGACATCCTGCGCCCCGTGGACATCGTGTTGCAAATGCACGCGAAAAAGGCGGCGACCGTGATCGATGAAGTGGCCGCGCTCCTCGAGCGCGACGAACGCGTGCTCGATTGGCAGGCGCTTCGCACCGCGCTCCACGCCGCCGCTCCGTGCCTCGCCGATCCGCACGCGGATTTCGCTGTGCTGCTGCCGCACGCGCGCACGGACGCGGTCACGGCCATGGTCATGAGCGTCGGGCGCGCGCCGGACGGGCTGCTGCTGCCGGCGTGCGCGCAGCCTGTGCGCTACGTCTTTTGCATCGGAGTGCCGCTGGCGATGGCGGCGGATTATCTGCGGCTTGTGGGTCTGCTGGCGCGGCTGCTGCGCGATCGTGCCGTGGAGTCGCGGCTGCGCGCGAGCGCGACGGCGGAGGATTTTCTCGCCGTGCTCAGCGGGCTCGAAGCGAAGCTCTGAGCGTGGCGCAGGCATCCTTGCCTGCGGCGGCCCTGCAAGCTTCCAGCTTGCAACGCAGGCGAGGACGCCTACGCCACCGGCTCCGGCACGGGCTCCAGCGCGCGGCGGAGGATGGAGATGAGCTTCGCGGCGAAGTAGGGCTTGGGCAGATAATTCTCGCCTTCACACAGCTTCACGTCGCTCTCAAATAACTCCGCGCTGTAGCCGCTGGTGTAGATGACCTTGAGCGTCGGCTTTTCCTCCAACAGCGCGGTGGCGAGCTCGAGGCCGCTGGCGCCTTCGCTCATCACCATGTCGGTGAGCAACAGCTCGATCTCCTCCCGATTGGCGGCCCAAAGTTCGGAGGCGACGATGGCGTTCTCCGCCTCGAGCACGCGATACGAATTATGCTCGAGCACGTCCCTCACCATCGAGCGCACCGAGTCGTCGTCTTCGACGATAAGCACCGTGTGCTGCGACACATTGAAGTCGTAGGCAAAGGGCTCGAGCGCCGCATCCTCGGGCACGCGATCGGTCACCGGCAGAAACACGCGGAACGTCGAACCTTTATCCAGAGCCGTTTCCACGTCGATCCATCCGCTGTGCTGCGAGACGATGCCATAGACGGTGGCGAGGCCCATGCCTGTGCCTTTGTTCACGGCTTTGGTGGTAAAGAAGGGCTCGAAAATTCTCGACCGCGTCGCTTCGTCCATCCCCGTGCCGGTATCGGTGACGCTCAGCACCACGTATTCACCGGCGCTCTTGCCGCTCAAATTGGCGAGGCCGGTGGTGATGGTAATCTTCCCGCCGCGCGGCATCGCGTCGCGGGCATTGAGCGTGAGGTTCATGAGCACTTGCTCGAGGCCCGTGTGGTCGGCGCAGACCAGAGGCAGGTCGGGGAAAAATTGGCAGCTCAGTTGAATGTGTTCGCTGATGAGCCGGCGCAGCATCGAGGTGAGATCGCGCAAGAGATCGTTCAATTGCAGCACGCGTGGGCGCATGATCTGCCGCCGGCTAAAGGCGAGCAGTTGCCGCGTGAGATTGGCGGCGCGATCCGCGGCGAGCGTGATTTGCTCGAGCGACTCGACGGTGTCCTGCGTCAAGCCGGTGGCCGCGAGCTGCAGGCTGGCGTGGCCCTGGATGATCGTGAGCATGTTATTAAAATCATGCGCCACGCCCGCGGCGAGCTGGCCCACGGCTTCCATTTTTTGCGCCTGGCGCAGTTGGTTCTCGAGCAGAAGCCGCTCGGAGATGTCCTGCACCATCATGAGCGTGTGCGGCTCGTCGGCGAGGGTGAGTCGTTCCATCGAGATAAGCGTTTGGCGGAGCTCGCCGGCTCGGGTGCTGATTTGCGCATCCACATCGCGCACCGACTGGTCCTCGGTGAGCAGACGGCGGATGCGCTCCTCGTAGTCGATGCACAGCCGCAGCTCGATGGGCGTGCGGCCGATGAGCTCGCCGCGCGAAAATCCCGTGAGCGCAAGGAACGCATCGTTCACATCCACAAAGCGCTGACCGACGAAAGTCTGAATGGCGAGCGGGACCGGGCTGGCGCAAAAGGCCTTTGCAAAGCGCTCCTCGGACAAGCGCAGTTCGGCGTTTGAGCTCCGCAGCTCGGCGGTGCGCTCGGCCACGATCTTGTCGAGTGAGTCGAGCCGCATCTGCGCCTGCTGGCTGAGCTGCCACTTGCGCGAGAGCGCGTGCGCAAGTTGGAGCACCTCGATGTCGTCGAATGGCTTTTTGAAAATGACGAGGTTCTCATTTACGCCCAGCCGGGCCGCGAGTGCGGGCCACGAGTAATCCAGGTGAGCGGTGCAGACCACCACCTGCAGCGCGGGATCCACCTGCCAGAGACGCTCGATGGTCTCGATCCCATCCCAGCCCGGCGGCATCAGCACATCGACAAAGGCCACCGCGAAAGGTTGGCCCACGCGCACTGCCTCCATCACTTTTTCCAGCGCTTCTTTTCCTTGAAATGCGGAGGCGAGTTCAAAGGTCGCCGCGGGAGCGCGGCACGCCGAACTCGTGAGAAGGATGCGGCGGAAATCCTCGTGAACGGTGGGATTGTCGTCAACGATGAGGATGCGATTGTTCGCCTGAGGAGTCATGGGATTGGCGGCGTGGGTTGCTCTCGGGCTTCAGATGCAAATAGCGCGCCGCGCCCGTGGTCCTTCTCTCTCGGATGCGCCGCCTGCTGGGGTGAATGGATGGAGTGTGCAGGCTCGCATTTCGCTTCTCGGAAAGTGCTCGCTGATAAAGCAGGCCACATGCCGGCAGCGACGTCCTCGTAGTAGCTGCGACGTCCCCGTCAATAGCTGCGACGCCCTCGTCGCGCGGAAGGCGGCGGGGCGCCGCCGGCACTTCCTGCGGCGGGGCGCCGCAGCTACTACATTGGCTTTTGCCTTGAGAAGCCCCCACTCCCGCCGCACGTTCGCTCCCGATGAATTTCCGCGCCTGGCTCTCCGCGATCTCGTGCTTGTTGGCAGCGCTGCCCGCGCTTGCCGATGTTGGTCCGGTCTTCATCGTGCCGCTGCGCACCGAGGTTTCCCGCGCGCAATTTTTCCTGCTGCGCCGCGCGCTCAAGGAAGCGGAGCGCGAGGGCGCGAGCGCATTTGTGATCGATATGGCGACCTACGGCGGCGCCGTGGATGCGGCGATCGAAAACATGGAAGCGCTCGAGAAATCGAGCGTGCCCACCTTCACCTACATCAATGACCGCGCCATCTCGGCCGGCGCGCTCATCGCGCTGGCGACGCAGAAGATTTACATGTCGCCAACCGCCGTGGTAGGCGCCTCCGCGCCGGTGATGGCGGGCGGCGAAGATCTCTCGAAAACGATGACCGATAAGACCGTTTCGATGCTCTCCGCCATGGCCCGCGCCGCCGCACAGAAGAACGGTCACAACGCGGACGTGGCCGAGGCTTTCATCAAAAAAGAAAAGGAAGTGAAGATCGGCGACACGGTGATCGACTCCGCGGATTCGCTGCTGACGATGAGCGCCGAGGAGGCGACGCGCCTCTACGACGGCAAGTCGCTGCTGGCCGAAGGCACCGCCGGCACGCTCGAAGAAATGCTCGCCCAAGCCGGTCTCACCGGTCCGGTGCGCCGGATGAATCCGACCGGCTTCGAGCAACTCGCGCTCTGGGTCACCGGGCTCGCGCCGCTCTTCCTGCTCGGCGGAATCGTGGGCGCTTACATCGAATTCAAGACGCCGGGCTTCGGCCTGCCAGGCTTTGCCTCGCTGGTGTGCTTCGCGATTTTTTTTACCGGCCATTACCTGGCCGGGCTTGCGGGCTGGGAAGTCGCCGCCGTCTTCGGCGCGGGATTGCTTCTCGTGATTGGCGAACTTTTCCTGCATCCCGGCACCGTGCTCCCGGGCGTCATCGGCGCGCTGATGATGGTGGCCGGCCTCATCTGGGCGATGATCGATCGCTATCCCGGCGAATCTTGGTGGCCCACGGGCGACATGCTCACCGTGCCGCTCTTGAATCTGTGCATCGCCGTTGCCCTCGGCGTGCTTGCGATCTACGTGCTGGCAAAATTCCTGCCGCGCACTTCCCTCTATAGCCGCATCGTGCTCGGCGCGGCCAGCGGTGCAGCGCTCGAGTCGCGCGTGCCCGGCGGCAATCTTCGCATCCCCGTCGGCGCACTCGGCGCCGCGCGCACCACCCTGCGGCCCAGCGGCAAAGCCGACTTCGACGGACAAAGCTGCGACGTGGTCACGCGCGGCGAATTCCTCGAAAGCGGCTCGCGAGTGCGCGTGGTGGCGGTGGAAGGAATGCGCGTGGTGGTGGCGGCGGAGAAGTTGAGTGGTGAGAGTTGAGTGTTGAGTGGCGGATCACCCAGGCTTGATCGCCGGCGGCGGCTCATGGGATGAAGTGGGCAGAGGTCTATCGCCGGACGATCTCGAGCCCCTCGGCGTGAAATTTTTTGCAAGTCTCCGAGCCGATAAGTCCCGCGGAACCGGTAACGAGGGCAATGGCGGGGCGCGAATCGCTGGCGATCTACGCCGCGCATCTCGTGCTCATCGAAGCACTGGCCGCGCTCGGTCTGCCGCGAATTCGGCGCGTTCTGGGAAATCCGGCGCCACTCAACACTCAACTCTCAACATTCAACTCTCCCCCGTCACAGCATCTTCTCGACAAATGAGCGGCTCTCGAAGAATGCGAAATCCTCCAGCTTCTCCCCGGTGCCGATGAAGCGCGTGGGCAGGCCGAGTTCATTCTTGATCGCCACGACCACGCCGCCTTTGCCGCTGCCGTCGAGCTTGGTGACGATGAGGCCCGTGAGCTTGGCCGCTTGATCAAACTCGCGCGCCTGCGACACGGCGTTGGCCCCTGTGGTGGCATCGACCACGAGCAACGATTCGTGCGGCGCCGCCGGGTCGCACTTGGCGAGCGCGCGTTTGATCTTGTCGAGCTCGCTCATGAGGTTCGCCTTTGTGTGCAGCCGGCCCGCGGTGTCGCAAATGACAAACTCGATGTCGCGACTCTCCGCCGCGCGGTAAGCATCGTGGCACACGGCGGCTGGGTCGGCGTTGTATTGGCTCTGCACGATGTCGCAGCCGATGCGCGCGGCCCACACGCCGAGTTGCTCGATGGCCGCCGCGCGGAAAGTATCCGCCGCCCCGAGCAGCACGCTGTGGCCGCGGCGCTTGAGAAAATGCGCGAGCTTCGCCGTGCTGGTGGTCTTGCCCGTTCCGTTCACGCCGACCACGAGCACCACTTTCGGCTTCGAGGGAAAAGGCCGCATCTGCACGTTGTCGCGCGGCAGCACTTTCAAAATCTCCTCGCGCGCCACCGCCGCCACGCTTTCCGCCGTGAGCTTCTCCTCCCGCTGCCGGCAGGCGTGCAGGATGCGCTGGCTCATCGGCACACCGAGGTCCGCGCGAATGAGCATCTCCTCGAGCTCGTCCCAATCCACCGGCTTGCCGGCAAATTTTTGAATCAGCGATTTGAAGAATCCGAAGGCCATTGCGGGCGGTGTCAGGTGTCAGCGGGAGCGTTTTCCTGACTCCTGACTTCTGTCCCTGGCTCCTCGCCTCCCCGCGCAGGACGGCCGACGTCGTTCTTGATCCGGTCGAGGATGCCGTTGACGAAGCCGCCCGATTTGTCGGTGCCAAACTTTTTCGCGATCTCGATGGCTTCGTTGATGATGATGACCGGCGCGACTTCCTCGCTGTGCAGCAATTCGTAGATGGCGACGCGCAGAATGTTGCGATCCACGGCGGCGAGCCGGCCGAGTTCGTAGTTCATAAGGCAGGCATTCATCCGCTCGTCGATCTCAGCCCGATGCGCTGCAACGCCGGCGATGAGTTCTTCGGCGAATGTGCGGACCTTGGGGACGGCGGCCACGCTTCGATCTTCGGTCCGAAGCTGCCAGAATCCCGCGGCCAGTTCCGCGGCAGGCGTGGCGTTAAGATCGAGTTGAAAAAGGAACTGGATCGCCGCCTCGCGGCCTTCGCGACGGTTGCTCATGGGCTTCGGGGTTCAGCGCGCGCTGCGAATTTCGTTGAGCACCTGTGCCATGCGCACCGCGATCCGCGCGGCTTCCGTTCCGCGATTGATCTCCTCGCCGAGGCACCGCGCGCGGGCTTGCTCGGCGTTCTTCACCAGCAGCACTTCGTGGATGACCGGCACCCGCGTGCTGAGCGCGATCTGTTGCAGCGATGCCGTGACCGCCTGCCCGATGAGCCCCGCGTGCGCCGTCTCACCTTCGATGATGACACCGAGCGCGAGCACCGCATCCACGCCGCCGCGCGCGATGACTTCGCTCACCGCGAGCGGAATCTCAAAAGCGCCCGGCACTTCATACACCGCGACATTGAAGCCCGCGGAAATCGCCACCAACTCCCGCCGCGCGTGCTGGACCAGCCCGGCGACAAATTCCGCGTTGTACTGCCCCGCCACGATGGCAAAGCTGCGGCGCTGCGAGATGACGCCGCGCGGGCGGGAAGGAAGGATGTCGGCCATGCGGGCGGGCAGAGTAGGCAGATGGAAAGAGCGCGCAATAACTACCTCGTCCTTTCGGTCCTTCCCGTCCTTCGTTGTTTCAAAAAGTATGAATGAAGAGCCCCGAGCGCAGCTTCGGCTCAAACCACGTGCTCTTCGGCGGCATGATTTGATTTGCGTCGGCGATCGCCATGAGATGCGCGACCGTCGTCGGGGCCATCGAGAATGCGACCGCGGCCTGCCCCGAGTTCACGAGCTTCACCAGCGCATCGGTGCCGCGGATGCCGCTGACGAAGTCGATGCGTTTGCTCGTGCGCGGATCGTCGATGCCGAGGATCGGCGCGAGCAGGCGCTCTTGCAGGCCGCTCACATCGAGTTGCGAGATGGGGTTCGCATCCGCCGCCGGCTGCCAGGCGAGGCGATACCACGCTCCGTCGAGATACATGCCGATCTCGCCCGACCCGACCGGCGTGGGGGAGCCGTCGCGCTCGGTGGTGAAGGCGCTCCCGACCGCTTCGAGAAAACGATCCTTGGTCCGATCGTTGAGATCTTTCACCACGCGATTGTAAGGCAGAATGCGGAGCTGGCTCGCGGGGAAGAGCACCGCGAGAAACCAGTTGTAGTCTTCGTTGCCCGTGTGCCGCGGATTTGCCGCGCGCCTTTCCCGCCCCACTCGACAAGCGCTCGCCGTGCGGTGGTGCCCGTCGGCCACATAAGCCACGGGCACCCGTGCAAACTCCCGAGCGAAAGCCTCGCCGCCAGCGATCCGCCACACCGTGTGCTGGATGCCATCCGGCGCGGTGAAGTCGTAAAGCGGCGCGCTTTTTTGCCCTTCGCCGACGAGCGCGTCGATCTCCGGCCGGTCGCGGTAGGTCAGGAATACCGGCCCCGTGTCCGCGCTCAACGTGCCGATGAGCCGCGTGCGGTCGTCCTCCTTATCGCGCCGCGTCTTCTCGTGTTTCTTGATGATGTCGTTCTCGTAATCCTCGATGTGGCACACCGCCGCGAGCCCCGTCTGCGCATGCCCCCCCATGCGTTGCCGGTAGAGGTAAAGGCACGGCTCGCTCTCGCGCACCAGCGTTCCATCGCGCTGGAGGGAGAGGAAATTTTCGCGCGCTTTCTCGTACACTGCGTCCGAGTAAGGATCGGTGCCGGCAGGCAGATCGATCTCTGCGCGATCCACGTGCAGCAAGCTCCGCGGCTTGTCTGCCGCGAGCGCCTTCGCCTCCTCCGCGTTAACGACATCGTAAGGAACGCACGCGACTTCCTCGACGAGCGCCGCAACCGGACGAAGACCTTGAAACATTTTGATGCGCAACATGGGACGCGGAGAAGAAACGCGATGCACCCCGGCGGAGCAAGCGGCGGCTGCGTAGCTGCGGCGCCCTCGCCGCGAGTCTGTCCCAAGCGGCCCGATTTGCGCTATTGCTCTATCAGTTGTTCCGAAGTTACTTCCTTCAACCCCAAACCCGGAGTTACCCCGTTATGAGCAACCTCTCCATCCATGCATCGCTCCTAGGCCTCGCCATCCTGGCCACCGCCGTTACTCCTGCGGAAGCCAAAGGAAAGAAGAACCACCAGACGCCGCCCGTCGCGCAGGAAAATATCGAGCCCGCGCCGCCAGCGGAACAGACCAGTCCATGGCGCACATGGAGCGATCCACAAGGACGCAAGATCGACGCGGAGTTTCGCTCGCTGGAAGGCGAAGCGCTCACGGTGCGAACCAAGGAAGGGCAGTCCTACCGGCTCAAGCTCGCCTTGCTCGTGCCCGCCGACCAGGATTACGCCCGCAAGCTCCAGGCGCTCCAGCCGCCGCCGCCCGTGCCCGTCGCGAAAGCAGCGGCGAAGATCGACGAACTGGTGCTCGCCGGACTCACCAAGGCGGGACAAAAACCGAACGCCGCGGCGACCGACGAGCAATTGGTTCGGCGCATGTATCTCGACATCGCCGGGCGCATTCCCACCGCGCGCGAGACCGCGGCATTCATCCACGACAGGGCTCCCGACAAGCGCAGTAAGTTAGTCGATAAGTTACTCGTCTCGGACGGTTATAACTCGCAAATGTTTAACTGGCTCGCGGACATGCTGCGGGTAATGGACGATTACGGCAAAGGCGTGAAGACTTATGTCTATGAGGATTGGATGAAGGACCAGATCGCGGTCAACCGCCCGTGGAACGCATTTGTCCGCGACTTAATGACCGCGGAGGGCCGGCTTACTACTGCCGGCCCGGTCGGCTATCTGCTCCGCGATCGTAACATGCCGCTCGATAACCTATCCAATACGTTATCCATCTTTCTCGGTGCCAACGTCGCGTGCGCGCAGTGCCACGACCATCCTCTCGCCCCGTGGAAGCAGCGCGACTTCTACGAGATGGCCTCCTTCTTCGGCGCCACGGACACGAGTTATGCCAAGGCCAATGGCCAGGCCAAGAAGCTCGCTGCGAAGACTAAGATCGACAAGGGGCTCCTTACCCGGATGCTTGCCCCGAATCTCGCGGAAGTCGAGAGCTTGCATAAGAACACGATGACCTTTCCCAAGGACTATAAGTACAGCGACGCAAAGGCTGGCGAGCCAGTGGCGCCCAAACTTATTACGTGGTCGCAAGACGATGCAGCCAATCCCGCTTACTCGATGAATGCCAGCAAGCCCGAGGATCTCCGCCGGGCCTTTGCCGGCTGGCTCACGCATCCCGAAAATCCGCGCTTTGCCACCGCCATAGCCAATCGTTTATGGAAGCGCCTCTTCGGCCTTGCGGTGCAGGAGCCGGTAACGGACCTCGATGACTTATCCAAGGGCGCCAACCCGGAGTTACTCGCGCATCTTACCTCGGAGATGAAGCGAGTGAAGTTCGACCTGCGCGAGTTTCAACGCACTGTCTTAAACACTCAGGCTTATCAACGTCAGGCCAGTGTTACTCCGGACTTAGGCAAGGGCCCTTATCTTTTCCCAGGTCCCTTGCTCCGCCGAATGACTGCCGAGCAGGCATGGGATTCGATGCTTACCCTAGTCGTCGGTGCGGAGGTCGATCACTTCAAGCTGCGCCGCGCCGAGGAAATCCGCCGGCTCAATATCCCCGGCACGGAACTTACCACCGAGACGATCCTCGCCAAGGCCCAGGAGCTAGCCTCTGGGAGCGCCGAAAAGAAACGCAAAGGTGCAGGCAAGACTGCCAAGAATGGCGGCGGCACCGAGGTGAGCGCCGAAGAATACGAAGGCCATCCGCCCCCGAAGTTTGAAAGTCTTACCCTCGCGCGCGCTTCCGAGCTGCCGCAGCCGGCCAAGGAGGCGCACTTCCTCCGCATGTTTGGCCAGTCGGACCGGCAACTGCCCGATGGCAACAGCCTCGAAGGCGGGGTGCCGCAAGTGCTCATGATGATGAATGGGGACGTGCAAAAGTGCATCGCCAGCCAGCAGTCGATGGTGCTGCGCGACGCCGCAAAGCAAAAGAGCCCCGAGGAGGAAGTCGAGTCGCTCTACTTCAGTTTCCTGGGCCGCCGACCGACCATGATCGAGAAACAAACGGCGCGCCGCGTATTCGGCGAAGGGCTCAAACTTCCCGATCTTACCTGGGTGCTCTTTAACTCCCGCGAATTCATCTTTGTCCAATAAGAAACCACTCCTTATGAATAACCCAACCGTCTCCCCCTACTTACTGCGTGATGAAGTAACTCGGCGCTCCTTTGTCGAAGGCTGTGCTCGCGCCGCGTTTGGTCTGAGTATCCTTCCGCTTTTCAAAGGCGCCACATCGCTCGGAGCTGCGACGACCGCTGTCGGCCGGCCGGGCTTTGGCAGCGCCAAGCATATCATCTTTCTCCAACTTATCGGAGGAATGAGCCACATCGATACCTTTGATCCCAAGGAAGGTTCCTCGAAAAGCCCGATAGGTCCGCTCAACACAAAGGCTGGGTATCAAGTGACCGGCTATCTCCCCAAGATCGCCGCGGTGGCGGATAAGATCTGTGTGATCCGCTCGATGACGGCCAAGGTAGGTGTGCATGCCGCGGCGCAGTATTTCATGCGCACTGGTTATGAGCAGCGCGGCACCATCAAGCATCCGGCGCTCGGGGCTTGGGCGCAGCATTACCTTGGGCCAAGTCATAAGACATTGCCTTCCTCGGTCTGCGTGAATCGTAACTCGGATCATGGCAATGGATTCTTTCCGGCCACTTACAGCCCGTTGCCCATCCTCGATCCGAATGCCGGGTTGCAGCATTCCGCGCCGCCGGCCGGTCTCGGCGTGGTGGAAAAGCGGCTCGCGCTGGTGAACCAACTCGACCGCACGTTCCGCGAGCGTTTCCCGGATGAGAACGTAAAAGCTTACAACGACTTCTACGAGAACACGCTCACCCTTCTAAAGAGCAGCGATCTTAAGGCATTCGATCTTGCGGCGGAGCCCGCGAAACTGCGTGAGACTTACGGTAAGTCCAAGTTTGGCCAGGGCTGTCTGCTTGCCCGGCGGCTCGTGGAAAGCGGCGTGCGTTTCATTGAAGTAACAAGCGGCGGCTGGGACATGCACAGCAATCTCGCCGACTCGATGGAAGAGCGCGGCGGAGAATTCGACAAGGGTTTCGCGGCGCTGCTTGGCGATCTCGACTCGCGCGGCCTGCTCAAGAACACGCTCGTGGTCGTAGCCACCGAGTTTGGCCGCAAGCCGGACTTTACCGGCAACGGACGCGGTCATTACCCGAAAGCATTCTCCACGGTGCTTGCCGGCGCCGGAGTCAAGCGTGGCTACGTCCACGGCGCGAGCGACGATCTCGGTGCGGAACCCACGGACAAGGACATGACCGTGGGCAGCTTCCACGCGACCATCGGCTGGGCCGCGGGCCTCCCGCTCGAGAAGGAAGTGGTCGCACCCAACGGCCGGCCTTTCACGGTCGGCAACAAGGGCCAGCCCGCGTTGGAAGTATTTGCGTAAGCGCGGTGCGCGGCATCCTTCTCAGTTTGTTACTTGCATTCGCCGGCGCGGTTCTCCGCGGGGCAAGTGAAAAGCCAAATGTGATCTTCATCCTCGCGGATGATCTCGGCTGGGGAGATGTCGGGTGCTTCGGGCAGACAAAGATCAAGACGCCCCATCTCGACCGCATGGCCTCCGAGGGCGTGCTCTTTACCCACTCCTATGCCGGCACCACGGTCTGCGCGCCCACTCGCTGCGCGCTGCTTACGGGCCGGCATACCGGCCACGCCGCCATCCGGGCCAATCGTGAGTTGCAGCCCGAAGGCCAGGAGCCGCTGCCTGCCGGCACCTTCACCGTCGCGCAGTTATTCAAGAAGGCGGGTTACACCACGGCTGCATTTGGCAAATGGGGCCTCGGCTTTGTCGAATCGACGGGCGCACCGGATAAGATGGGTTTCGACTTATTCTTTGGTTATAACTGCCAACGAGAAGCGCATAACTACTATCCCGATCACTTATGGCGCAACCGGGAGAAGGTGGAACTCGATGGCAAGACTTACTCGCACGACCTTATCGCAAAGGAAGCGCTCAAATGGCTGGGGAAACATACCGGGTCACCTTTCTTCCTCTATGTGCCTTTCACCATTCCCCACGATAAATATCAGGCGCCCGATCTCGGGCCTTACGGTAATGAACCATGGTCGGAGCAACTAAAGACCTACGCCTCCATGGTGACGCGGATGGATGCAAGCATCGGCGAGT
Organism: Chthoniobacterales bacterium; assembly: GCA_038238555.1. Classification (GTDB taxonomy): domain Bacteria; phylum Verrucomicrobiota; class Verrucomicrobiia; order Chthoniobacterales; family Chthoniobacteraceae; genus JANNXQ01. Next base: position 12,241 of record JBBRXP010000067.1, read on the forward strand.
TATTCGCCGCGCTTAAGAAGCTCGGCCTCGATGAGAAGACGCTGGTGATCTTCAGCAGCGATCAAGGCGCGGATAACAAAGCAGTGCTCGAGACTTTCAAAAGCAACGGCCCATTCCGCGGCGGCAAGCGCTCGATGTATGAAGGCGGCCTCCGTGTGCCCACCATCGCGCGCTGGCCGGGTAAGATAAAGGCCGGCGCGTTCAACGACACGCCTTGGGTATTCTACGACTTCCTTCCCACCGTGTCGGAATTGATCGGGCAACCACTGCCCGCGGGTGTGCCGACCGACGGAGTTTCCATCATGCCCGCGCTGCTGGGCAAGAAGATGCCGGGGCGTGACTTCCTTTATTGGGAGTTACACGAAGGCGCGTTTATCCAAGCTGTGTTGATGGGTGATTGGAAAGGCGTGCGCAACGGTCCCGGCTTGCCGCTCGAACTTTACGATCTTGCGAAGGATGAAAGCGAGAGCACCGATCTCGCGGCGGGAAATCCCGAAGTAGTCGAGCGGATCGAGGCCATCATGCAGCGTGAGCACGTGCCCGATCCGCTATGGCCGGATGCGGCGGCGGGAAGAGTGAAGAAGGCCGCTGGTAGCGCGCCGAAATAGTAGCGTAACTGCGGCGCACTCGCCGCGATCGCGACCGACCTCGCCAGCCACTACGTGTGGACGAGGGCCGCGGGCACTTCCTGCGGTGGGGGCGCCGCAGGTACGTTTAGCGCTTGCGAGGCTTTGCGGGCCCGGTTCCGACGGGGACGGGCGGGGGAGTGGTGTCGAAGGTCGGCCCACCGTCCGCGCTCGGCGCCGCGTTGGGATCGACGGTGAAGGTCCAGCGCACGTCGCCCACTTTCTGCCCGCCCGATTTCGCTCCGACGATGACGGTGTACTGCCGCGGCGCGAGCGGCTGAACTGGCGAATAGGTGATGGTGCTCGTCTCTGCGTCGAACTTTGCCGGCACCGCGCCGATGCCACTGATGAGCATCTTCACACTGCCCGCATCGAGGTCGCCCATCGTGGAGAGGTTGGCTTTGATGACGGGCTTTTGATCGCGAACAACCTCGTTGTGCATCGGCTGCGTGACCATGGAAGCGGCGGCGTCCTGCCCGAGTTCCGGCTCCGCGCTTTGCGCCAGCATCCCCGTGAAAGAAACGGCCACCGAGAAGGAATCGTGGCCCTGGCGATCTTTCGTAGTGACATCGTAGCGGCCGAGCGTGAGCGCATTGGTGGCGTGGCCGAGCCGCTGGCCATAAGTGGTAAAGGCCGCCTCGTAACCCGCGGCTTTGGTAGCTTCGCGCACCTTCTCGTTATGCCAGCCATACGGGTAGGCGAGAGTGGCGCAGCGGATGCCGAGATGGTCTTCGATGATTTTCTTTGAACGCTCGAGTTCGTCCTTCAACCACGCGTCATACTCGCCGGAAAACTTCGCCGGTTTGCGGCGCAGATCGACGTGCGAAACGGTGTGGCAGCCGATGTCGAATCCCGCGTCGCGCAACTCTTCGAGCCGATCCCAGCTCAGCGATTTGCCGCCGCTGTTGAGGTAAGTGGTGTAAACGAAAAACGTCGCGGGAAATCCGAATTTCTTGAGAATCGGCACGCCGACCTCGTAGCCCGACGCGTAGCCGTCGTCGATGGTGATGATGACACTCTTGGGCGGAATGTTTTTTTCGTTTCGACGCCACGCTAGGAAGTCCTTCATCGAGATGACCGCGAGCCCGGCGTCCTTGATTTCCTGCATCTGCTTTTCAAAGGTGGCCGGCTCGATGGATAAGCCGCCGCCGGCGCGCCCCTCGAGCCGGTGATAACAAAGGACGATGACTTGCGCGTGCGTGTCGATGACCGGCCGCCCGGGCTTTGGCCGCGCCTTGGGCTTGGGCGTCGCTTCCGGCACCGGCGCCGCCGCCGACGCAACGATCGCAGGCGACGCCGGAGCGGGCGTCGCTTTTCTGAACTTGTTCAAGAGCGGCTTTACTTTTTCGCAGCCGGTAAAGGCGAGAGCGGCAAATGTGAAGAGAAGCGCAAAGTTTCGAATCATGTGGTTCCGGTCGCGAGTGAGTGGGGACAATACAAAATGCGGGAGTGGTGGAAAGGGGAAGGATGAGGCGCGAATTTTCCCCAGATGCCAAACGGGCTTTCGATCGTGCGCGCCAACATTTGAAGTTTGGAGTCTAACGTTTGGAGTTTGGCGTTTAGTCGCAGAGCGCAGACGGCATCGGTCAGAAAAGGGCATCGCCATTGTCCGCGGCGTCCTCCATCAATCGCGCGCCGCTTTTCGCCGATGAATCAGCACACTCTCGCCAAATCCGCCAGCATCACCGGCTCTTCGCTGCACACGGGGGAGAAGGTCACGCTCACTTTTCTGCCGGCGCCGCCGGGGCACGGCTGGAAATTCAAGCGCACCGATCTCGCCGATGAGCCGACCATCGACGCGCGCATCGACCACGTGAAAACCGTCGAGCGCGCGACGGCGCTCGCGGAGGGTCACGCCAAGGTGCAAACCGTCGAGCATGTGCTCGCGGCGCTGGCCGGGATGGGTGTGGACAATGCGCTCGTGGAGATGGACGCCAACGAGCCGCCGATCTGCGACGGCAGCGCGCAACCCTTTGTGGAAGCGGTAAAGAAGGCGGGGCTCGAAGAACAGCCGGTGGCGCGAGCCGTTTTCGCCGTCGCGGAGCCGATCTATTTCGAGACCAGGTCTGGCTCGCTCATGACCATCGTGCCGGACGACGCCTTCCGCATTTCCTGCACGCAAGTGGGACCCGACGGACGCTTCACGCAGTTTCTTTCCTCGGAGATCACGCCCGCGATTTTCGAGAAAGAGATCGCGCCGGCGCGGACGTTTGTCTTTTACGAAGACCTCAAGCCGCTCATGGACAAGGGGCTCATAAAAGGCGGCAGTCTCGAGAACGCGGTGGTCGTGCGCGGCGACGCGGTGCTGTGCAAGGAGCCGCTGCGCTTCAAGGACGAATTTGTGCGGCACAAGATGCTCGACATCGTGGGGGACCTCGCGCTCTTCGGGCGCGCCATTCGCGGCCACGTCATCGCCGTGAAGCCGGGCCACGGGCCGAATACCGAGCTGTGCCGCGCCATCGCCCGCCAGCACGCGCGGGCCGTGGCGCTCGTGCCGCCGTCTGTCACGCCCAAAGGCGGCGACGTGCTCGACGTGAATGACGTGATGAAGCTGCTGCCGCATCGCTATCCATTTCTCATGGTCGATCGCATCGTGGCGCTCGACGGTGAAAACAAATGCACCGGCGTGAAAAGCGTGACGATCAACGAGCCGTTTTTTCAGGGCCACTTCCCTGGGCATCCGATCATGCCCGGCGTGTTGCAACTCGAAGCGATGGCGCAAGTCGGCAGCATCCTGCTGCTGCGGGTGCCGGGTTACGCGGGCAAGATCGGCTACTTCATGAGCGCCGATGAGGTGAAATTTCGCAAGCCCGTGATGCCTGGCGACACGCTCTTCATCGAAGTGGAGATGACGCAGCGCAAAAAACTCGTCGCCAAGGCGCGCGGCCGCTGCCTCGTCAATGGCGAGGTGGTCTCCGAGGCGGAGATGCTCTTCGGCGTGGTCGATTCATGAGTGGAAAAATCCACCCGACCGCCGTCATCGACTCGAGCGCGGAGATCGGCGAGGGCTGCGAGATCGGGCCGTATTGCGTCATCGGCTCGCACGTGCAACTCGGCGCCGACTGCTGGCTGCAGCATCACGTGTCGCTGATCGGTCCGTCGAAAATCGGGAGCGGCAACCGGTTCTTCGCCTTCGCGTCGGTCGGCCAGCAGACGCAGGATTTGAAATACACCGGCGAACCCACGCACCTCTCCGTGGCCGATGGCAACACGTTTCGCGAGTTCGTGACCGTGCACCGCGGCACCGCGCCGGGCTCCGTCACGCGGGTCGGAAGCGGTGGAAATTTTCTCGCTTACTCTCACATCGCGCACGACTGCGTGGTCGGCGACGGCGTGATTTTTTCGAACAACGGCACGCTCGCCGGTCACGTCGAGGTGGGCGATGGCGCGGTCATCGGCGGGCTCACGGCTGTGCATCAGTTCTGCCGCATCGGCCGGCACGCGCTCACCGGCGGCTGCTCGAAGATCGTGCAAGACGTGCCGCCGTTCATGATCGCCGATGGCAACCCGGCGAAGGTGCGCACGGTCAACAAGCTCGGGATGGAGCGGCACGGATTGAGCGAAGCCGCGCAACGCGCCGTGAAGGAAGCCTACCGGCTCCTCTACCGCTCGGAGCTCAACGTGCAGCAAGCCGTCGCGCAAATTCGCGCTGAGCTTCCCGACGCGCCCGAGGTGCAGCACATCGTCGCCTTCGTTACGAGCAGCCCGCGGGGGATTGTGAAGTGAGTCGGCACGATCACCCGCGGAGCCGCACCGCCACATGCGCGGCGAGGAAGACCAGATTGAAGAGGATGAAGATCACGATCGGGCGATCGGAGCTGCCGCGCGATTTGCTCAGCAACACGGGATCACGCAAAGCAAAGGCGAGCGCCGCGGCGGCGAGCAGCCAGGTCACGTAGTTCTGCACGGGTGGCGGGACGGGGAGATGCGTTGCCGGTGAATTCCAAAACCACAGGCCGCGGAGGCGGGTGGCGAGCGGTTCGAGGTTCCAGTCGGTGAGCAACGCGAGCACTCCGGCGCCGAGGGCGATTTGCGCGTGGCCCGCGCGGCGGAAGACGCGCAGCAACAATTCGCGCGCGCCGAGGATGACCGCGAACCAATACAGCGGCAGTGCCGGCGGAACCGGGCCTACGTTCACACCGAGTCGTGAGCCGAAGCGCACGGGGCCGAGCGGGAATCCCGTCCACACACTGCACGCGATGAGGAGCGCGGCGCAGCCGATCACGATCAAGGCCCGCCGGCGCGCAGTGGCGAGGCCGTGCGTGGCGGCGACACAGAGGTGGATATTTGCGGCGGCCAGGGCGAACCATGCGCCATCGGCGATGTTGCAGAGGAAGGGGAGAGTCGCGCGCAATCCCGACGGGATTTTCCAACTGCCGATCTCGACTTCGCCGATCCCCGTGGTCCAGAGCACGGCAACGAGCGCGGTCCAGACGAGGAACCAAATCCATAACAGCGAACCGAGCGGCTCGAACCAACGGGCAAGGGTAGGATCGCGGCGAAGCATGAGATTCCAGCCGCAAGGTTCGGGCCAGTCGAATCGATCCTCGCGGCGAGGGCGTCGCGGGCACTTCCTGCGACGACGAGGACGTCGCCGTTACGCGGCCGGCGCCGCTTGTACTTCCCGGAAGTCCTGGAGCTTCAAGCTGCTCATGGCGGCGCGCACTTCCTGCCGCAACTCTGCGATCATTTCGCGCGTGATTTCCATCTGCGCCGTTTTGAATTGGGCCCACTCGGCGGCAGTCTTTTGCAGGCGCGCATAAACTTCGGCAAGATAGGCGCGGGCAGGGTCGGTGAGCTTCGGACACTCAAGCTTCGTCTCGAGCCGGCGCTGCGCTTCCCCGAGCTGGGAGAGCAGGATTTTCTCGTGCGGAACCCGGCGCAGATTATCGGCGAGGCCGACCTTGGCGAGCGTCCAGATGATCCATTTGGTGGGATCGAATTGCCAGGGCTTCACGCCGTTGCGGTAGTCGTGCTGAAACTCGTGGTGATAGTTGTGGTAGCCCTCGCCGAAGGTGACGACGGCCATGAGCCACGAGTCGCGCGCGCTGCACCGCGAGGAATACGGGCGCCTGCCGATGTAGTGGCAGAGCGAATTGATGCAGAAGGTGCAATGCTGGAGGAAGACCACGCGCGCCACACCTGCGATGAGAAACGCGCCGAGCGCCGAAGCCCAGCCGCCCCACGCAAAGCCGAGCGCCGCGGGGAGGAGGAACGCGGAAGTAACGCCGATCCAATGCACATACCGGTGCTGCCACATGACGAGCGCATCCTTCTTCAGGTCCGGCACATTTTCGTAAGTAATATCGGGCCGCAGCTTGAACATGAGCCAGCCCATGTGCGCGTGAAAGAGGCCCTTGGTGATGTCGTACGGATCGTCGTCGTGATCCACGTGCTTGTGATGGGTGCGATGTTCGCAGCACCACATGAGAGCCGAGTTTTCAAACGCGCCCGCGCCGAAGAGGAGCGTGAAAAGTTTCACCGACCAGTGCCCCTGGAAGGCGAGATGCGAGAAGAGCCGGTGATAACCCAGCGTGATCGAGAAGCCGCACGCGGCGAACATCACCAGGAAGAGAGCGACCTGAAACCAATCGAGCCCAAAGTGCCAGATATAGAGCGGCACTGCCGTGAGCGAGAGGAAGAGAGTGCCGATGAGGAAGGAACTGGTGATCCAGTTTACTTTGTGGAAGGGAATGCGAGGAAACACGGGCGAGGATGAGAGGTTCAAATGGGGTCGAGAGGCTTAGGAGCACACACCGTGCGGCGCGACCCGGAAACTCTGAGGCTGGGACTCTCTCACAGTTTCACGGGAAATGATAGGACGGCATCGATCAATCGTCGCCTTGCACCTGCGTGGCCGTTTCGCGCACGAGCCCTTCAGTGGCGGGCCAGTCGATGCACTGGTCGGTGATCGACTGGCCGTGCACGAGCGCGCCGCGATCTTCGCCGAGCGCCTGCGCGCCGGCCACCAGATTGCTTTCGAGCATCGCGCCGATGACGCCGCGCGTCCTTTTTTCGCCGAAACGTTGCGCGAGGATTTCGCGATAAGCCGCTTGCATTTTCCGGCAGTCCTTACCGCAGTTGGCGTGGCTCGCGTCGATCATCAGCGTTTTCACGAGACCGTTTTTTTCCAACGCGGCAAGGGTCCGCGCTACGCAGGCGGCGTCGTGATTCGGGCCGTCGTCGCCGCCGCGCAGAATGACGTGGCAATCGGGATTCCCCTCCGTGACGACCACGCTGGCGCGGCCTGCATCGTCGATACCGAGAAAGGTCTGCGGCTGCATCGCGGCCTTGATGGCATTGATAGCAGGGAGGACGGCGCCGCTCGTGGTGTTTTTGAAACCAACGGGCATCGAGAGGCCGCTGGCCATCTGCCGGTGCGTCTGGCTCTCGGTGGTGCGCGCGCCCACGGCGCTCCAGCAGGTGAGGTCCGCGATGTATTGCGGGGTGATGGGATCGAGCATCTCGGTGGCGGTGGGCAAGCCGAGGCTCAGTACGTCGCGCAGGAAAGTGCGCGCCATCCGCAGGCCGGTGGGGATGTCGTTGGTGCCGTCGAGATGCGGGTCCATGATCAGGCCCTTCCAACCCACCGTAGTGCGCGGCTTTTCAAAATAAACGCGCATGACGATGAGCACGCGCTCGCGGACTTCGTGCGCCAGAGCCGCGAGCCGCGCGGCGTATTCACGGCCGGCGGTGAGATCGTGAATGGAGCACGGCCCCGCGATGAGGAGGAAGCGCGGGTCTTCGCCCGAGAGGATGCGTGCGATGCCGGCGCGGGCCTCGGCGACAAAGCCGGCGTGCTGCTCGCCGCGCGGGATCTCGGCGCTCAGCGCCCGCGGCGTGGGCAGCGGCGTGTTGGCGATTACGTGGACGTCGGAGACGCGGGTCATGGCAGGGCGGCTAACTCGAAGCAGAAATTCCAAATTCCAAGCTCCAATTTCCAGAAGTGAAACACAGGGAAGGGGACGGCGGATGCGCGCGTTTCGTTTCACTCTTTTTCATTTCCTTGCTCCCATTGTTTGGAGCTTGGAATTTGGAATTTTTCCCAAAGCTCGCATGGAGTCCGTGACCGTCGCCAGATCGCCCACGATCACGAACATCCGAAACGCGTAGTCGCCGGCAGCGAGGCCCTCGCCATCGCTCACGCGGAAGACACAGTTCCACTTCACCACTTTTTCCTGCTCGAAGCGGAAGCGCCCGTAGCTCGGCCCCGCCGTGCCCGGCGCGGGCTGCGGCGGCGCGTAGATGCCCATCGCATGCGCGCCGGCGGCGACGCTGAAAATCACCGGGCGCGCGATCTCGCCCGGAGCCGCGTCGAGCGGTGCAACCTCGCCGCTCGCGGGATCGAATTGCAGAAAGCGATCGAACTCCGCCGGCATGTAACCGGTGAGCGCCTCGAAGACCGCGAGTGTGTGCCGTTCGCCCGCTGGCAGAGTGAAAGTGACGTCGTAACGGATGACGTGCGGCAGATTCTCGTGGCCGATCTGCACGCGCTTGGTGAGGAGATGCGCGGAGAGCACGGTCGTGTTCTTCGCGAGATGGCCGCCGGATTTTTCGCCCGGCCGCAACCAGAATGCCATTTGCGTGGCGCTCTGCAGCACGGCTCCCGAGGCGGCGTGACGCAGCAGGCGGCTGGAGGAAAGCGGCCCCGCGCCGTCATGTATCGAGCCGGCCTCGGTGGGATTGAACGTTTCGCTCGCGATGGGTGTGCCGCAGTCGAGGTTTGATGCGGATTGGAGTTGGCGCCCGTGATCCGCCGAGTCGATGAATTCCTTCCCGTTCCAAGTGAGCGAGTGGATTGCACCCGCGAGCCGCGCGGTGGTGGTGACGACGATCTCCGACGGGCCTGCCTGGCTGCGGATAACGGCGTCGCCGATCGGCGGAGATTCGGCGCGGGCGGCCAGTGCGCAAGCGGCGAAGGCGGCGCTACAGTAGCGTCTTCGCATGAGCGAGCGCGGCGTCGAGTTGCGCGGGGTCTTTGCCGCCGCCGCGCGCGTTGTCTGGCTTGCCGCCGCCTTTGCCGCCGATGAGCGGGGCGATGGCTTGGATGATTTTTCCCGCCTGCACTTTCGCAGTGAAATCCGATGAGACGGATGCGAGCAACGAAACGGAGGTGTCCGCGCTGCCGCCGAGGACGACGACGCCTTGGAAGCCGCGCGACTTCAGCGCGTCGGCGACGGTCTGCAAAGTGTCGCCGTCGGCGGCGCCGAGGTTGGCGACGATCGCGGGCGTGCCGTTGATGGTCTCGGCGCGCGCCAGCAAATCTTTCGCGCGGCCCGCGGCCTCGCGTTGCTGCGCGGACTTGAGCGCGCGCTCGAGTTCCTTTTCGTGAACGAGTAGCGCGTCGAGTTTTTTTTCGATGTCGGAAAGGGGCGCGCCGATTTTCGCGGCGAGGGTGTGGAGACGTTGCGCGTCGAGCGCCGCGGAGTCGTAGGCGTGCAGGCCGGCGACGGCCTCGATGCGGCGCACGCCCGAGGCGATGGCGGCTTCGCTCGCGATGCGGAAGAGGCCGATCTCGCCGGTCGCGCGCGTGTGGGTGCCTGCGCAGAGTTCCTTCGAGTAGCCGCCGATCTCCACGAGGCGCACGGTCTCGCCGTATTTGTCGCCAAAGAATTGCATGATGTCGTCCCGCCCGCGCACGTCGGCGTAAGGCACCTCCGTCCACGAGACGCCGGCGTTTTCGACGATGCGCTCATTCACGAGCCGCTCGACATCACGCACCTGCGCGGGCGTGAGCGCGGCGCTGTTGAAGTCGAAGGTGAGCTTGTCCGGTCCTACGAAGGAACCTTTCTGCGTGGCCTCGCACGAGACGACTTCGTGCAGCGCCCAGTGCAGCAAGTGCGTGACGGTGTGGTGGCGCTGGATGGCGCCGCGGCGTCCGCGGTCGAGTTCGATGCTGACGTGTTCGCCCACGGCGGGCGCGTCGGATTCCTCGAGGAAATGCAGCCAGGTGTTTCCGCTCTTCTGCGTATTGGCGATGCGCCAGACGCTGCCGCCGTGCGTGATCTCGCCGGTGTCGCCGACCTGCCCGCCCATCTCGGCGTAGCACACGGAATTGTTCGCGATCACTGCGACCCTGCCCTTCACCGCGAGCACCTCCTGCACATCCGCGCCGGTGTGGTCGTGATCGTAACCGAGGAAATGCGTGGGCGTTTTCGTTTCGATCTCGGAGAGTTCGATGACCTGCTTCTTCTGCGCCGCGCGGGCGCGGGCGCGCTGCTCTTCCATGAGCATTTCGAAGCCGGCGGTATCCACGGCGAGGCCACGCTCGCGGGCCATCAACTCGGTGAGGTCGAGTGGGAAGCCGTAGGTGTCGTAGAGTTTGAAAGCATCTTTGCCTGACACGACCGGGGGTGACTTGAGGAAGTCTTTCCATGCGCCACTGCGAAGCTCTTCGATCGAATACCGGACAATCTTTCCGTCCCGCACGAAATCGAAATTCCCGACTTCTTTTGGCTCGTTTTCTTGATAACCGATCTCGGGCTCGAAATTGACACCCCACTCTTGCAAGCCCTCCTGGCGCGCTTGCAGTGCTATCGCGATCGCCAAGACTTCATTTTCAAACAGTCTGATCCCCCGATCCAGCGTCTTGTTAAACGCCTCCTCCTCGCGCCGCAGGACTTCCTCGATGTGCTTCTGCTTCGTGCGGATGTCGGGGAAGACGTCGCCCATCGTGCGGGCGAGGACGGTGACGAGTTTGCAGAAAAACGGTTCCTTGAATCCGAGCGTGCGGCCGTAGCGCACAGCGCGGCGCAGAATGCGGCGCAGGACGTAATTACGGTCGGTGTTGCCGGGCTGGATGCCGTCAGCGACGGCGAAGCTCAGCGTGCGGATGTGATCGGCGATGACGCGCATGGCGACGTCGATCTGCGCTTGCGGGGCGGTCTGGGGAGCGCGCCCGTACCGGGCGCTGGTCGCCGCGTCTCGCGGCGACGGACTTTCTGCGGCGTCCGCATCGGAAGGAACGCTCACACTGCCAGCGACGTCGCCGGAAGTCCGCGAAGGCGGGACGCCTTCGCCAACACGCGGGACGAGTGTGCGACCCGGAGCCTCCGGCAGCGTGCCGCCGTAACGCTGGCCGCTCATCTTCTCGAGCTCGTCGAAGATCGGACGGAAGATGTCGGTTTCGTAGTTGGAGATTTTCGCGTTGGCAAAATCTGTGAAGCCGCGCGTGCCCTGGATGATCGAGGTGACGCGCTCGAAGCCCATCCCGGTATCGACGTGCTGCGAGGGCAGCGGCGTGAAGGTGCCGTCGGGGTTGGCGTTGAATTGGATGAAGACCAAATTCCAAATCTCGATGCACCCCGGAACGCCTTTGTTTACAAGGCTTCCGCGGGTGTCGCCCGCCGGCGTGAGGTCGATGTGCAACTCGCTGCACGGGCCGCACGGGCCGGTCTCGCCCATCATCCAGAAGTTGTCCTTCTTGTTGCCGTTCACGATGTGGACGGCGGGATCGATCCCGGCGGCGCGAAACTTTTCCGCCCAAAAATTCCATGCCTCCTCATCGCGCTCCGCCGGATCGCCGAGCGATTTGTCCGGCTGGTAGATGGTGGCATAGACGCGCTCCGCGGGAAATTTCCACCGCTCGACGAGGAGTTCCCACGCCCACGCGATGGCTTCCTTTTTGAAGTAATCGCCGAAGCTCCAATTGCCGAGCATCTCGAAAAACGTGTGGTGATAAGTATCGAGGCCCACGTCCTCGAGATCGTTGTGTTTGCCGCCGGCGCGAATGCACTTCTGCGTATCGGCCGCGCGGCCCGGCGTGAAAGGGCACGGCGCTTCGTTGAGAAAGACCGGCACGAACTGGTTCATCCCGGCATTGGTGAAGAGCAGGTTTGGCGAATCGGGCAAAAGGCTGCTCGACGCCACGACGGTGTGCTTTTTTTCGCGGAAAAAATCGAGGAACGACTGGCGAATCTGGGCGCTGGTGAGCATGACTACGCGAGCTGAAAAAAAATGGAACGCGAAGCTAGCCGAGCGTTCGCAAAGGTAAAGCAGCCCTCCGCGCAGGCAGGGCATCGCCTCAAACTGGGTGACGCCGAACGCTCAGGAAGTCACTCCAACGCCTCGTCGATCATCGCGCGCCGCTCCGCTGGCACGGTCCAGCGCCATTGCACGTGCGCGTCGAGAGATGCGACCGGATCGAAGTAGAGAAACTTTTTTCCCGGCTTCACGCTCGGGCTGGTGAAGACGGCCACGCCGGTCTCGCGGTCGTAGCGATCGGCGCTGTGCACATCGCGCTTGCCGCCTCCTCCTGGCGCATCGACGACGAAGTGCGGCGTGTTAAATCCGGCGGTGGAGCCGCGGACAAACTTCTCGAGCTCCTGCGCGGCATGGAGCGGAGTGCGCAGGTCTTCAACGCCCGGCACCATGTCGTGCGTATAGACGTAGTAGGGATGCACGTTCACAAAGCCGAGCCGGCGCACGAGCAACTGCATCTCCGCGCCGTCATCGTTGACTCCGCGCTGGAGCACCGTCTGGCTGCGCACGTGGATGCCGCGCTCGACGAGCCGGTCCATGGCATCGCGGGTGATGGCGGTGATTTCTTTCGCATGGTTGAAGTGCGTATGCACCACCACGTCCTTGTGCAGCGTGCGGCCCAACTCGACGACTCGCGTGAGCGCATCGAGCCACGGCTCGTCGGTCAGGATTTTTTGCGGCAGCACGCACAGCCCTTTGGTCGCATAACGGATGCGTCGGATATTGGGCATCCCGAGCAGACGGCGGCCGATGAGCTCGATGTGGTCGGCCTTCAAATTGTAAACGTCGCCGCCGCTGATGACGATGTCTTCGAGCTGCGGCTGGCTGGCGATGTAGGTGAATGCTTGCTCCCACCGCGCGACACTCGGCCCGAGGCTCAGCTTTTCCACCAGCTCGGTGTCGCCGCCGATGGCGTAGCTGCGCGTGCAAAAGCGGCAATACACCGGGCAGGAATCGAGCGGCAGAAAGAGCGCCTTGTCGGGGTAACGATGCGTGAGGCCGGGCACGGGCGCGTCTTCGCGTTCGTTGAGCGAATCGAAGCGCAGCATCGGATGATCGGACCGCTGCTGCGAGCGCAGCGGGAGGAATTGCGTGCGGATGGGATCGGCCACCGGCTCGGTCCAGTCGATGAGCGCGAGGAGATAAGGCGAGATGCGCAAGGCCATCGGCGCCTGCGTGAGCCCGGCGGCGAGGTCTTCGTAAAAAGGCTCCGGGAGAAGATTCCCCAAAGTTTCCCGGAGCTGGCGCGCATTGGTGACGGTGTGTTTTTGCTGAAACTGATGCGATCGAAATTCGGCGGCGGTGACGTGCGCGTATCCCGGCAGCGTCCGCCAAAATTCGTCGTCGCGGAGATCGCGATGGTCCGGCAAAGCGGGACGGTGCGCGCGCTCCGTGGCGAGGGTGGAAGGAGGATCAACGTGGGCGGTATCGGTGAACATGATGGGTGTGGTTGGGTTGGTTTGCGTGGAGAAAAGAAACGCGCACCGCCGCCGTGGCGGATGCCGCAAGCGTTGACCCGCGGAGCCGCGCTCAATGCCCAATTTCCAGCCGCACCTCCGAGGTGCGGCCCGCAAGAACAGGACGGCAATTGAGCGCCATAAAGTTGGGCGTGATGTGTAGCCGCGATGGGGGCGCTGTCAACTCCACCGGGCAAACCGCCGGCGTGCGATTTGCGACTGACACGAAACCCTGCGTTGGGAATCTGTGCCGGTGCCTCGGATGAATCTTCGCAAGCTGCTCCTGACCCTTCACCTCGTAACTGGGCTCGCCGCTGCGCTCGTGCTCGTGGCACTGGGCGCCACGGGTGCGGTGCTCGTCTTTGAAAACGAAATCGACGGCTCGCTCAATGCCGCGCTGCGGCGGGTGCGGCCGCAAGGGCTACCACTGCCGCTCGACACGCTCGGGGAGAAGATCGAGCAGGCGCATCCGGGCAATCTGGTGGGGCCGGCGGAGAAGAGCCAGCGTCACCGCTGCCCGGTGAGTTGCTTGAGCGCCGCAAAACGTCTCGCGGCCTCGGCGCGGTCAAGATCGCGGAAACGCTCGGGCAGATACCGCCGATCCGAGCACGCGAGCACGGCGGCGAGTTCCTGGAGCGCGAGCAGATCGGGATCGAGCGGGTCGATGAAGGATTCGACGATCGTCTCGAGGTCGGCCACCTGCACATCGTCGTCGCGCCTCGCGAGCACCGCGCACTCTTTAGCCCGCACGAGAATGGACTCGACGTCGCTGCCCGTCAGCGGCCGCGCGCCGAGATGTTCGCGAAGGAAGCGCTTCATCTCGTCGCTCAGCGCGATTTTTTTGAACCGGGCGATGGTCTCGAATTGCTCGATGACATCGTCCGGCCCTTGCGCGGGAAAGAGCGGCACGCACAGGCCGAAGCGGCCCTGGCGTTTCATGTCGATGGCGAGCAAGTCGGGCCGCGAAGTCATCGCCACCCACAGCTCGCGGCCACGCAGCGTCGAGTCGCCGATGTGGGCGGCAAATGCGGCGAACACGCGCGCGGAGACGCCGCTGTCGCTGCCACCCTCACGCGTGCCGAAGACGGCGTCCGCTTCATCCACAACCACGATCACCGGGCCCAGCGCGCGGATCGTCATCAAGATGCGCGCCTGCTGAAGCTCGGTGTCGCCGACCCATTTTGAGCGGAACTCGCCGACCTCCATCACCGGCAGCCGGCACTCGCTCGCAAAGCAATCGACCAAAAAAGATTTGCCCACACCCACGCGGCCCGGCAGCAGGACGCCGCGCTCGATCACGTCGCGCTTGCCGTTCGCGATGAGCCACGCGAGTTCGCGCAGTTTGGTTTTGGCGGCGCGGTGCGTGGCCACGGCGTCGAGGCTCAGCCCCGGCTTCGGATTTTTGAAACGCACGAGCCCCTGGCAGTATTCCTCGATGAGCCGCTTCTTGTTGGCGGCCAGGTGATCGGCGGTCACGCGCGCGCCGTTGCGCACGGCCTCGCCGAGCAGGTGCTGCATCCGCACGAGGTTCAGGCCGGAGGATTGCGCGGCGAGTTCCTCCGCGCCGAGGTCGCTCCACTCCGCGACCGGCCGGCCATCGGCGAGCGTCAGCACATGCCGCGACTGCACGAAGCGGCTGCGGTCTTCGACATCCGGCAGCTCGATCTTGATCTGCGCCACGTGCGGATTTTGCAGCAAGTCTGCGTGCAGTTCGGCCGCGCTTTCGGTCACGAGCAGCACGCCCACATCGAAGCGCCGCACTTCGTTCGAGGCCGCCCATTTGAGCAGCGTCACCAGCGCCATCCGCTCGTCCACCGCGGTCTGCGCGTTCGGCGAAGCGGGGATGATTTTTTCGGGAAAATCCACGAGCAGCGAAACACTCTCGCCCTTCTCCCCAGCCGCCAGAAAGAACCGGCGCAGCAGCGGCGCGAGCTGGATGAATTCGCGCGGCGGCCCTAGCTGGTGGTAGCTCGTCCCTTCGACCTGATCGTAGATGGCGAGCCACTCGAAAAAGCGCGTCTGCATTTCCCGCGAGCCGAAGGTGAGCCCGTCGCCGATGTCGTAGTGGAGCAGATAGGCGCGGTCGGGGAAAATGCGGCGCGCGAGAAAAGTCTTGAGCGAAACGAAGGCGACGTCCGCGCCGTCCTGCACCGGGAAAACGTCGAAGATATTCCCGTGCAAAACGAACAGCGAGTAACTGAGGCTGTTCCAGCGCCGCGCCAGTTCGAGCGCCCACGCGCGCAACGGAAGACGCTGTGCGCCGGCCTCGGGGATCGCGCTCATTGCGTTTGCCGCGCTCGCGGCGGCGCGCTTCGCGTCTCGGTCGCGCCGAAGCCCACGCGCATCTCGGTCTGCGGCAGATCGCCCACGAGGTCTTTGAATTCATCCATCTCGGAGAGCCATTTGTTTGTCTCGTCGAGATGCTCGACCGTCGCGTCGATGCGCGCGGTGAGCGACGCCGTGTTCTTCGACGCCACGGCATCGGCCCGGATGAGCTTGATCTGCTGGTCGAGCCGCTCCTGCTCGGAAACCACCAGCGCGAGGTTTTCCTGCGCCTGCCGGCTGCGCTCGATCCGCTTGCGGAGCACGTCGAGCCGCTCGATGCGCGAGGATCGGAAACGCTCCTTGCCGTCGAGATC